>CALWTQ010000009.1 GCA_944384505.1 uncultured Mediterraneibacter sp. | reverse complement strand
GAAGAAAAAATAGCGGAGATAGAGTCACTGGATGCTTCGAAATACACAGAAGATAGCTATCAAGCAGCCCAGGATGCTGCAACAGCAATCAAGAGTAATATGTCAAATGAAAGCCTGATGGAGCAATACGGTGAGCAGTGGCTTACATTTCTACAGAATCGGATTGACGCGTTGGAGGAAATAGAGACAGAGCCGACGATAAAAGAAAAACTGGAAGAAAAAATAGCGGAGATAGAGTCACTGGATGCTTCGAAATACACAGAAGATAGCTATCAAGCAGCCCAGGATGCTGCAACAGCAATCAAGAGTAATATGTCAAATGAAAGCCTGATGGAGCAATATGGGGAGCAGTGGCTTACATTTCTGCAGAATCGGATTGATGAGCTGGTAGAAGTGGAAAATACAGACACAGATATACAGCTGGAAGATGGATATTATGTCGTTCCGATTAATGTGACGAATGGTATAAATTATAGTAATACCGCACAACTTACAGGAGATAAGTTAAAAACAGCTTTGTTAAAAGTTGAAAATGGAGAAATAACGATTACCTTATGTGTTGGCCAGGATGAAATTTCTACTGCATTTAAAATACTGAAAGATGATAGTTATTCTATTGCAGAAGATGCCTCCTCACAACCATGGGTTTCGACTGATACCATTTTTAATAATGACGAATATTGGAGAGATGATGTTTCAATAGAAGCTGATGAAACATTTAACAGAAAGTATATTTCTTTTCCGGTTACGGAATTTAAACAGTCTATTATTTTAGCACAGGAACGAGGCGGCAATGCTTACTTATTCTGGATCACGCCTGAATATAGTGTCGCTGAACGATTGCCGGATATTACAGAGAATGGAGAATATTCGTGGACTTATTCTCTTAATAATACTTTTGAATCTCCGGCAGCAACCTATCAGAGTGCTATTAATGCGTCGGTGGCAGATTATATAAGTCAGTTGTTTGAGGATACCGTTCAAGTGGAAGTTTCAGATGGAAAAGCAGTGGCCACTTTTACCCTGTCAGAAAACGGATCGAATTGGGTTAAACAGCTGCATTTAATGTCTTGCAATACTGGCAGTAACACTAGTAGTTGGTATATTAGTAGAAAAGAGGCTGACTATACAGAAATTTCAGTTGAAGACAACTCATTTCAAATAGAGTTCGATTTTTCGAATTACTATGATCTTGCTTTTGGCAAAACAATAAGAGTGCTTGCAGATGGTCATGAAAATCATGGGGGCCATACTCAGGATTATTATTATTTTGGAACAGTCAGATTATCAGAGACGTCTGGAGAAAAAGTCGTTTTGACAGACGAAGAGTCAGGTATCCAGTATATTACTACGACAAAAAATATAAGTTCTAATGCGCAATTATCTGTAAAAGATACTTCGGAAAACAGTGAGATTCATTCACAAGTGCAATACTGGCTGGACGATTCAGTAAGATATTGGGATGGCTGGATTATTGATGTTGTTAATGAATCAGGAGGAGCTCTGTCAGTAACTCAAAATGGGCAGTTAAATATCCCGATTCCAAGTGAGTATGATACTTCCTTGTTAAGAGTATACCGTCTTGGCGATGAGGGAATATGGCTGAATGAGATTACAAACTACACTATTGAAAATGGATGCGTCGTTATAAGCACAAATAAAATGGGTACGTATGTATTGGCGCAGGATATTTCAACGGATATAGATGGCAGTGATTTAGACGATGGGACATATACGGTAGATGTCACCGTTTGGCATATGACGATGGATCAATCTTCAATGGCAAGTCAGGCAGTGGTATCACCGGCCACACTCATTGTTGATGGTGATGAGAAAACTCTTTATTTAGATTTTAAATCAGTTGGACAGTCTGTAGGCGAGCAAGGATTTACCGGATATATGACAGATATGTGGGTATATGATTCGGATGTTACATATTCAGCTGGAGGATATCCACAGGGAGATATGTATTCGGTGACTGTGTATTCTTATTACAAGAATGAAGATGGCAGTTTTATGACCGATGTCTATAATGAAGGCACAATAAAATATTATCCGGAAAAAGCATATTTTGTTTTACCAACTGATGATGCAGAGTTCCCGGTAAGGTTTCAAGTTCCTGTAATGGATGCTATTGCCGGTGGGGATGAACCAAAAGATGCAAGGTTCCGTATAGATTATAGCTCGGCTGAACTAATTTCTGAGGACACTCCAGATGCTCCGATCTGCGATGCGCTGGCTGCAATGATTTCGGTTGCTGAAACTGCTGTGCAGGAAGAGTATACACAAGATTCCTGGGATGCATTAGAGTCAGCATATAATACAGCGAAAGAAGTATGTGGAAATGAATCAGTGGATGCGGCGCAGATGGAAGAAGCGTATACATCTCTCCGTGATGCAGTGGACGCTCTGGAAAAACCGGAGGCAATGGAACTGGAACCAGGGGTTTACACGGTAGAGGACTCTTTTGACCAGGGCGATGGAGTTACACAGACCCGGCTTCTTGTGTCGGAAAATGAGACGAAGGTTTATCTTACCCTGAACGGAGTAAAGGAATTCTATTACTATGATACGGAAAATGCGAAGTATACTGAGCCGGAACTGGAGACCGGCGAAGACAGTGAAGGAAATCAGGTAATAGAGCGTGCGGTTATTACGTATGCGTCAACGCCGTCACTGATATCGGTTAAATATCTGACGGGGGATGATGAGACAGTTACAGGTTCACTGACGCTGAATGACTGCACGAAGCAGGAAGTGACGAAAGAAGCTCTTGCGGCAGCCCTTGACCAGGCAAACAAAATAGTAGAAGCAGCAGCGGAAACGCCGGAAGATTATGATGGAGAAAAAATAGACGCATTAGTCCAGGCGGTTGCTGCGGCCACAAAAGTAAACAGTGATCCGGTTGCAATCCAGACAGAAGTAGACGAACAGGTTTCTGCACTGGAAAAAGCGGCTGCAGAGGCGGGCGGCAATACAGATGAAGAGCGTACGGCATTAGAAGCAGCGATTACGGCGGCAAATGGAGAAGCAGCAAAAGAAGATATCTATACTGCATCGAGCATCACTGAACTGAAAGATCTGATTGCTTCGGCGCAGGAACTTCTGAATGGAACGCCGACTGCTTCCCAGATTGAGGCTATGACGCTCCGGATCCAGACATTCCTGGAAGAGGGACTGATCCTCAAAGCGGATTTCACAAAACTTCAGGAACTCTATGATACAGCGGTGAAAACAGCGGAGAACGCAGACGAAAGTTATTCTGGTTATGCAAACCTGACTGAGATCATCAAACAGGCAGAAACGATACTGAATAACAGTGATGCGTCACAGAGTGAAGTGGATTCTATGGCAGAAGCCCTTACTCTTGCAATCAGTGCGTTGGACGATTCTGTGGAGAAAGAGGAGCTCAGAGGACTGGCAGAACAGGCGGAGAAACTGATCTCAGACGGAAATTATAGCGGATGCACCCAGGCAACACAGGAGCTGCTAAATGCCAGCCTCGAGGCGGCCAGGGCGGTTCTGTCTGATCCGGCGGCGACACAGTCTGAAGTAAATAAGCACTACGATATGCTTCTGGCTGCAGATGCGGCTATGGTCAAAGAGCAGACCGGGCTTGCAGATGGAATTTATGAAGTGGATGCAACGGTGCTCCATGCGGCCGATACAGACGGAACCCAGCTCAGTATGGCAAATTCCGCAGTGGATAAACCGGTGCAGGTGATCGTGGAAAACGGAGTTCCGAAAGCAATCCGGTTAAGTTTCCACGCTCTGACCACTACAGGACTTACAGGATATCTCGGAAATCTGTGGTACTTCCCCGGATACCGTGATGCGGCCGTGCCAAACGGACAGACGCCGGTGCAGGCGGAAGTGGAAACCTGGTATACAGATGAAGAAATCGGTGAGGATCCTTATGCGGACTACATGGATGGAGAACAGTATCCAAAATCTATGCTGATCCCCATTGAGTCAGATGGAAACGGCGTTTATTATACGGAATACTGGATCCAGGTATTCGTGCCGGTCATGGAGTACATCAATACCGGAAGCGGAATCCAGTATGCAAGGCTGAAGCTGGAGATCGATGACTGGAGTGATATGAAGCAGATCAGTGGAACTGTAAACACAGATAAAGAGGAGCTTCAGAAACAGCTTCAGGTATTGAAAGATTTCCTCGAAGCGATTTCCAAAGAAGATGCAGATCCGTCAAGGGAGGACTTCCGCACAGAAGATCTGGCAGTGCTCGAAACTGCGATTACAGCCGGAACTGCTGCAGATAAAAATATGAATATCGGGCAGGAACTTGTGGACAGCACAGTGAAGGCACTTGCCGCAGCAGAAACACTGTTTGCTTCAGAAAGCATTGAATCAGATAAGACTGCGCTGAATGAGGCAATTGCGAAAGCTGAGGAAGCGCTGGGCTTAGAAAATGTTGTCTACACAGAGGCATCCAGACAGAACCTGGAATGGATCTTAAATGCGGCGAAGGTTGTTGCCGGAAATGCGTCGGCGGAACAGGCACAGATCACATGGTGGACCACAAGGCTTGAGCAGGCGGTCGAGAACCTGGCGCTGATCAGCGCGGACAAGACAGAGCTGGCAGCTGCTCTGGAAACAGCGGAAGAAAGGCTGAAAGAGACCGACCTTTACACAGGGGCATCTCTTGACGTCCTCAGAAGCCTGTATGAGAGAGCTCAGGAACTCTATGACAATGCCGGAAGCACCCAGGAAGACGTAGATAAATACGCAGCCATGCTGAACTACTACGTGGAAAGCATGATTCCGGTCCAGGAAGGCGAGACATTCCGGGATGGCCTGTATTCCATGCTGCTGACAGCGTCGAACATGGCAGGAAGGGAAAACTCCTTTACAGATTCCACATTAAATGCACTGAAAGCAGCGATCAAAGCAGCGGATGCTGTATATCAGGATGAGGACGCAACTCAGGCTGAGATCAACGAACAAGCGTCAAAGCTCTATTATGCGATCCTTGCCCTTGAAGCAAAACCTGCAGAAACACCCGGAACAGGAACCGGTGACGGCGGAAGCGGCAATGACAACAACGACGATGGCAATAACGACGGAAATACGGATCTCGACATCAAGAACCTTGCCGACGGCGTATACTCCATCTACGGCGAGATGGTGAAGACAGACAAGACTTCCGAATCCATGTCCAATGCGGCGGTCAACCACACGATCAAGCTGACAGTGAAAGACGGGAAATACTATATCACTATGAACTTCAACGGCCTTCAGTACTCCGGACAGTACGGCTACTTAAAAGACCTGCAGTATTTCCTGACCGGTTACACCACGAATCAGTACGGCGTACCCCAGGGAGACCTTGCAGACGTGACCATCGATTCCTACCAGACGGACGAGGATGGAAACCGCGTCAGTGATTCCTTCGGAACAGATTATCCGGATTATGTAACCTTTGAACTAATCCCGGAGGCTCTGGAAGACGGTTTTGTACCGCTCCAGGTATTCGTTCCGATCATGGAGTCCATCGCTGACGGCACAGGCACTCAGGCCGTTTATCTGAAGCTTGACTGGAGCAGCCTGAAGCTGACAGAAGCGGATGATCCAGACTTCGAAGATGACGGAAATAATGACAACAATAATAATAACAATAACAATAATGGCAATGGAAACGGCGGTTCCGGCTTAAGTGGTGGCAGCGGACTGGGCAACAATACATTGGGAAGTACTCTTGGCGGTTCCAGCCTTGGCGGCTCCAGCCTCGGCGGTTCCAGTCTTGGCGGCAGCTCCCTTGGCGGCTCCAGCTTAAAAAGCGGTTCCAGCTTGACCGGAGCGTCCAGTGTCAAGACAGACGACATATCTTCCGACATCAGCGGATGGGCGGCGGTACTTGCGATCGGCTGCATGGCTTTGCTGGTGGGCGTTCTGGAGAAAAGGTCACAGAAGAAAAATAAGGGAATGTAAGCCTTTATATCGGTAGGGGCGGCGCATGGAACAGACGCTGCTCCTTTCCGGTTGTAATGATTCCATCCAGAGAAGGAAGCTTCCCGGACGGAACAAGAAAAGAGACAGGAGAAAAGGATGAAATCAGTAAAGAAAATAAGAAAGATTTTTGCCGGCCTGCTTGCAGCCCTTGTGCTGACAGTGACAGGGGCGGGAGCCGGAGCGGTTCCGGTTCTGGCAGCCAGCGGCAATGTTTATACCTGCGTGATCCATCCCTGCTACGCACATCCGGTCACCGGCGTGATCGAAGACTCCGGCGGGGAGGCGTCCTATGCCACAGGCCAGGGGATGGTGGACGGCGCCATTTATACAACCGGTATCCTGGAGCTGACGGACAGCGGGGAATATTACCTGACGATCCGTATGAGCCTGATGGATTACACGTCCAACCACAGCTTCTGGGTGCAGAACGTGGGGGATTCCGGCTGGTCAAGCCCGGCCATCGGCGTGACAGGCAACGGGACAGATGACAACGGTGCTACGGCAGACATCTGTATGCAGGTGCCAAGCGAGAACTGCGTAGTCAGGGGCTCCATGTATGTGGAACCTATGGGAAGGGACGTGATCTTCTATCTGTATCCCAGTGATTACACGGCAGGAAACAATACAAATATGAATGCGACGATCGTGACAGAAGCCTCCGGAAGCGGCGGGACAGCGACAACCAGCGGCTCGGGGAGCACAGGCACAGAAAGCGGGACGAGCGGCTCCGGCAGCACGAGTACCGGAAGCGGCAATGCCAGCCTGTCCGGTTCCTCTCTTCAGAGCGGTTCCGGGTTATCAGCCTCCGGCTCTTCAGATACGGAGGCTGGAGACGGCAGTACGGAAGCGCCTGCACTGTCCAGTTCCATTGACGAAGCAGCCCAGCCGACTCCGTCTACCGATACAGAGTTAAATGACGCCCAGGGATTAAGCCTGTCAACGGGAGCAGACGCATCCGAAGAGGCGGAAGAGACGGGAAGTTCCGGCGGAGGTAGCGCATTTGCCATCGGAGCGGCAGCCACGGTCTCCGGGCTGATCCTGATGGGGACAGCGGCGGTGATCGTCTATTTCTTCCGGAAGAACTGGAAACGCTGGGGCGGAGGTTACGATGATGATGAAGCATAACTGGATCAAAAGAAACAAGAGGCTCTCGGCCCTGGCTGCCTGCGCAGCTCTCTCCTGCAGCCTGCTTGCAGGGTGTGTGGATCAGAGCGGCGGGGATGCGGGAGAAGGAACGGCGGACGGCAGCGCTTCTTCTCAGACGGAAAGTGTGGAGACCATGTTGGAGATCACGGATCCGGAGGAGAAAGCCGCCGTAGAAGCGGCAAAGGCAAAGGTGCAGGGAATGGAGGGGGAGCCTAGGATCATTGCTACCTCCCCTTCCACGGCTGAGATCTGCGACCGGCTGGAGCTGGACCTGGTGGGTGTGTGCTCCAGTTCCATTTCAGAGCTGCCCGAGCGATATGCAGAAGCGGAAGAGGTGGGGACCGCCATGGCCCCTGATATGGAGATCGTGGCGTCCCTGGATCCGGACTGGATCTTAAGCCCTGCCACCCTCCAGGCCGACCTGCAGCCCAAATACGAAGCCATCGATACGGACTGGGCATTTCTAAACCTGCGGAGCGTCCAGGGCATGTACCGCTCCATCCAGGAGCTGGGCGAGATCTTTGGCAGGGAAGAGCAGGCGCAGGACATGGTGGATGAGTTTACAGAATTTTATGAAGATTACAAGGATACCAATGAAGGGAAAGAAGCACCGAAAGTGCTGATCCTCATGGGACTGCCCGGCAGCTATATCATTGCCACCGAAAATTCCTATGTGGGAAGCCTGGTGGAGCTGGCAGGGGGCGAGAACGTCTACGCCGGGACAGACCAGGAATTCCTGACAGTCAATACCGAGGACATGAAGACAAAGGAGCCGGATGTGATCCTGCGGGCGGCACACGCCCTGCCGGATCAGATCGTGGAGATGTTCAATGAAGAGTTTGCCACAGACGATATCTGGCAGCATTTCGATGCAGTGAAGAATGAACGGGTGTATGACCTGACCTATGAGTACTTTGGCATGAGCGCTGATTTCGACTACCCGGAAGCGCTGGAGGAACTGCAGCCTATGCTCTATCCGGAGAGCGAAGAGGATCAGGAAAAGGCCAAAGAGAACAGCGAGAACGCCGCAAAGGCAGCCGAAGAGAGCGAAGCCTCCGAGAAGGTAGACGAAGAGACACTGCAGGAGATCACGAAGTAAGGAGGGAGAGCCATGAGTGAAGACAGAGACTTAAGACAGGACGGCAGCCTTACGGATCCGGTGGTTCCAGATTCCGGGAAGCAGGACCGGAGCAGAAAGAAACGAAAGACAGCCCGGGCGGCGGCCGCCTTTATTATAACAGGGATACTGCTGGCGGTGCTGATTGTCCTGTCCGTCAATATCGGGAGCTTGAAGGTCTCCCCCTCGGAGCTGTTCCGGGGACTGTTTATCGAGCGGATCGACGATGTGGCGGCCATCTACGACCTGCGTTTCCCGAGGATCGTGATCTCCCTGTTCGCAGGGGCGGCGGTGGCGGTCTCGGGCGTCCTTTTCCAGGCGGTGCTGAAGAATCCGCTGGCGGACCCGGGGATCATCGGCATTTCCAGCGGCGCAGGTTTTGTGGCGGTACTGATTACGGCATTTCTGCCGGCCCTTTACTTTTTTACCCCGCTGTTCGCATTTGCCGGCGGCGTGCTGGCCTTTTTCCTGGTGTACAGCCTGTCGTGGAAAGGAGGCTTAAGTCCGCTGCGCATCATTCTGACCGGCGTGGCAGTGAGCGCCATGTTTACCGGGCTTTCAGACGCCCTGAATTCCATGAGCGGAGGAAATTCTTCCGGCGTGGCGTCCATCGTGGAAGGAAATATCACACAGAAGACATGGGAGGACGTGCAGACCCTGCTCCCCTATGTGATCGCAGGGCTGATCCTTGCGCTTTTGTTTACAAAGATGTGCAACCTGATGTCTCTGGAGGACAAGACGGCCAGAAGCCTGGGCATCAATGTGAACCTGATGCGGATCCTGATCTCCCTGGTGGCGGTGCTCCTTGCCAGCATCTCCACAGCGGTGGTGGGAGCCATCAGCTTCCTGGGGCTGATCGTGCCACATATCGGGAGGCTGCTGGTGGGCAGCGACCACCGGGCGCTGGTACCATTCTCCATGCTGGCGGGGGCCTTTACCTTCCTGCTGGCGGATACCATCGGCCGGACCGTGGCGGCGCCCTACGAAGTATCGGCGTCCATTATCATGAGCGTGATCGGCGGACCGTTCTTTATCATTCTGTTAAGGAGGTCGAAGAAATATGCAGCCTGATATGAAACAGATGAAACCTGACAGCGCCGGGCCCGGAGAAGCGGTGCGGCCGGTACAGAAGCCGGCCATGGAAGTGCGGGACCTGTTCTTTTCCTACGGGAAGAATAAAGTCTTAAAGGGAACATCCTTTACCATAGAAGAAGGGAAGATCACAACCATCATGGGGGCCAACGGGTGCGGGAAATCCACCCTGTTCAATCTGATGACCAAAAACCTCTATCCCAGGAAAGGGAATATCTTCCTCCATGGGACGAACATCCAGAACCTGGGGCTGAAGGATTTTGCCAGGCGGGTGTCCATCGTCCATCAGTATAATTCCTCTGCGGACGACATTACGGTAGAGCGGCTGGTATCCTTTGGCCGCACGCCCCATATGAAGATGATGCAGGGGCACAGCGACGAGGATGAGAAGCTGATCCAGTGGGCCATGGAAGTGACCAATGTCCTGAAATACCGGGACAGGGAAGTGAGCCGCCTCTCCGGCGGCCAGCGCCAGAGGGTGTGGATCGCCATGGCGCTGGCACAGAACACGAAGATCCTGTTCCTGGACGAGCCCACCACCTATCTGGATATCCGTTATCAGATCGAGATCCTGGAGCTGATAAAGAAGCTGAACCGGGAGTACGGGATCACCATTATCATGGTGCTCCATGACATCAATCAGGCGATCCACTTCTCAGACCGGATCATCGGCCTCAAAGACGGGAAGGTGACCGCCCAGGGCGCGCCGGATGAGGTGATCACAGAGGAAGCCATCCGGGAACTGTACGGGATTTCCCTTGGAGTGACGGCCATTGAAGGAAAGAAATTTGTACTGACTGTGTGAACCATACCGCGGTCAAAATTAAGAGAAACAGGAGTGAAACAAAATGAAGAATAAGAATCCGTTACGGATCTTCTGGATCCTGCTGGGCTTTCTCTGCCTGGGGCTGGGGGCGGTGGGCGTCGTCCTGCCGATCCTCCCCACCGTGCCATTTTTCATGGCCACGGTGTTCTGCTTTGCGAAAAGCTCAAAGCGGCTCCACGACTGGTTCATCGGAACGAATCTTTATAAAAAGCATCTGGACAGTTTTGTGAAGCAGAGGGCCATGACCATGGGGACGAAGCTGCGGATCGTGGGAACCGTGACCGTGGTCATGGCGGTGGGATTCCTGATGATGAGCAAAGTCCCGGTGGGAAGGATCTGCCTTGCCATCGTGTGGGTGTGCCACCTGCTGTATTTCTTCCTGCGGGTGAAGACCATTAAGCCGGAAGAAGCACAGGCGGCGGAGTAAAGAACCATGACAGCAGAATATAAAAAGAGGATTGAAGAAAAAAGACAGAAAGAGCAGTATGTGGTGGATGAGATGATCCGTCTCTACTGCCGGAAGAATCATGAGGGGTACGGCAGGAAGACCGGGCGGCTGTGCCCGGCCTGTCAGCAGCTTTCAGATTATGCGAAGCTGCGGAGCGAGAAATGTCCCTTTATGGAAGAGAAAACCTTCTGCAGCAACTGCTGGGTACACTGCTATAAACCGGAGATGAGGGAGAAGATCCGTCAGGTCATGCGGTTCTCGGGACCGAGGATGCTCCTGTATCATCCGGTCCTTGCAGTGTGGCACATGGTATGCAGTGTGCGGGAAAAGAAAGGGCAGAAGGAAAGGATGGAAAGAAACAGATGATCAAGAAACGACTCGTGGGCTTATTGTCCCATGCAAAAAAATATATCGTGTATCAGGTAGCGTGGCAGTGGCTTGCCCTGCTCTGTCAGATCGTTATGATCTACTGCGTGTCTGTGCTCCTCGAACAGGCGCTGTTTTGGGAAGTGACGTCTCAGGAGGCAGTGCGCTTCGGCGGGATCGCCGTCCTTGCCATGGTGCTCCGCTTCGTCTGCGACCGGGGCGCTTCCCGGGCGTCCTATCATGCGTCTGTGGACGTGAAACGGATCCTGCGGGATAAGATCTATGAAAAGCTTCTGCGGCTGGGCGCAGCCTACCGGGAGAAGGTCACGACCTCCGAGGTAGTACAGATGGCTGCGGAGGGCGTGGAGCAGCTGGAGACCTATTTCGGAAAATATCTTTCCCAGCTCTTCTACAGCCTGCTGGCGCCGGTGACGCTGTTTATCGTGCTGTCTTTCGTGAGCTGGAAGGCAAGCCTTGTCCTGCTCATCTGTGTGCCCCTGATCCCCATATCTATTGTGGCGGTGCAGAAGTTCGCCAAGCGTCTTCTCAATAAATACTGGGGTATCTATACGGAATTGGGCGACAGCTTCCTTGAGAACCTGCAGGGGCTGACCACGCTGAAGATCTATCAGTCGGACGAACTGAAAGCACAGGAGATGGATGCGGAATCCCAGCGGTTCCGGCAGATCACCATGAAGGTGCTGACCATGCAACTCAACTCCACCAGCGTGATGGACATCATCGCATACGGCGGGGCGGCGGTGGGCATGATCGTGACGCTTTCCCAGTTCATACAGGGGAACTTAAGCGTACACGGCGCACTGATGCTGATCCTGCTGGCGTCGGAGTTTTTTATCCCCTTACGGCTCCTCGGTTCTTTCTTCCATATCGCCATGAACGGCATGGCGGCAAGCGATAAGATCTTCGCCCTTCTGGATCTGCCGGAACCACCTGAGAAGACGGAAACCCTGGAAGGGAAAGAGATGGATCTGGAATTGACAGGGGTGCATTTCTCCTACGAAGAGGGGCGTGAGATCCTCAAAGGTATTAACATGGAATTTCCGGCGGGGAGCTTTACTTCCATCGTGGGGACGTCGGGCTGCGGCAAGAGTACGGCGGCTGCTATCCTGATTGGAAGGAATCAGGGCTATCAGGGCAGTGTGACCATCGAAGGGAAAGAACTTTCCCAGATCCGGGAGGACAGCCTGATGGAGCAGATCACCATGGTCAGCCACAACAGCTATCTCTTCAAGGGAACGGTAGAAGACGACCTGCGGATGGGAAAACCGGATGCGACAGAGGAAGAAATGCAGGAAGCGTTAAAGCGGGTGAACCTGTGGGGATTCCTCAGTGCGCAGCAGGGGCTTGCCACGCCCCTTGCGGAGAAAGGCGCCAATCTCTCCGGCGGACAGTGCCAGCGTCTGGCTATCGCAAGGGCGCTGCTCCACGACACGCCGGTCTATATCTTTGACGAGGCCACCTCGAATATCGATGCGGAGAGCGAGGAGATGATCATGGAGGCGGTCCATAAGCTGGCAGAGACGAAGACCGTGATCCTGATCTCCCACCGGCTGGCAAACGTGGTGGGCTCAGACCGGATTTATATGATGAAAGACGGGGGGATCCCGGAGACGGGAACCCATGAAGAACTGATGAGAGCAGACGGCGAATATGCGAAGCTCTACCGTTCCCAGATGGAACTGGAGCAGTACGGAAAGGAGGCGGCAGTATGAGCGCAGAAGAAAATCGTAAAGCTGCTGGGGCAGAGATGACAGGCAAGACGGCAGCGCCCCGCAGGCGAAGCGGCGTCCGGATCATGGGGCAGCTGATCGGGCTGGTGCGTCCTCTCCTGCCAGTCATGCTCCTTGCCATCGTGCTTGGCACCGTGGGGTATCTGTGCGCCATCTTCCTGACGATCCTTGCAGGGTACGGGCTGATGCATATGCTGCTCGCCGCAGCCATGGAAGCCATGGGGCTTGGTATGGAGGCCTCCGGGGCAGGATTCTTCCTGGGAATGGAACCCGGCGCCCTGTTCCTGATCCTGGTCGTGATGGCAGTGATGCGGGGGATTCTCCATTATGGGGAACAGTACTGCAACCATTTTATCGCTTTTAAGCTGCTGGCGATCATCCGGCATAAGGTGTTCGCAGCCTTAAGGAAGCTCTGTCCGGCGAAGCTGGATGGGCGGGACAAGGGAAATCTGATCTCCGTGATCACCTCGGACATTGAACTTCTGGAAGTGTTCTATGCCCACACCATTTCCCCCATCGCCATTGCAGTCCTGACCTCCTTTGTTATGGTGCTCTTTATCGGGCATTTTTCCATCCCGGCGGCGGTGCTTGCACTGGCAGGCTATCTCGTGGTCGGGGCAGCCATCCCCCTGTATTTCGGAAGAAAGGGTGCGGACAAAGGGATGCAGTTCCGCACCGGCTTCGGGGATCTGAATAGCTTTATCCTTGATTCCCTCCGTGGGCTGGACGAGTCCATTCAGTACGGGCAGGGAGAGAAACGGCGCAAAGAGATGGCAGACCGCTCCGATGGACTGGGCGGGATGCAGAAAGGGCTGAACGCCTTGGAAGCGTCCCAGAGGTCGGCGACGAACCTTGTGATCCTTGTCTTTTCCTTTGCCATGCTGTTCCTGATGATTGCACTGAAACAGGCCGGGGGTGTGGACCTGACCGGCATGCTGGTGGGGACCATCGCTATGATGGGCTCTTTCGGCCCGGTGACCGCCCTTGCCAGCCTGTCCAACAACCTGAACCAGACCCTTGCCAGCGGGGAGCGGGTGCTTTCCATTCTGGAGGAACCGCCCCAGATAGAAGAGGTGTCCGGCATGGAAGAAGTCTCCTTTACCGATGCGGAGGCGGACAGCGTGGACTTTGCCTATGAAGAAGAGCAGATCTTAAAGGATTATAATATAAAGATACCGAAAGGGAAGATCGTGGGGATCTGCGGAGCCAGCGGCTCAGGGAAATCCACCCTCTTAAAGCTCCTGATGCGTTTCTGGGACGTACAGGGCGGACAGGTCAGGATTTCCGGCCGGGACATCCGGGGGATCAACACAGAGGACCTTCGCCGGATGGAGGCCTATGTCACGCAGGAGACGGTGCTGTTCCACGATTCTATTGCAAATAACATCGCCGTGGGGAAACCCGGGGCGTCCCGGGAGGAGATCATGGATGCGGCAAAGAAAGCCTCCATCCACGACTTCATCCAGACACTTCCGAATGGCTATGATACGGAGGTGGGCGAGCTGGGGGATACCCTGTCCGGCGGAGAGAAGCAGCGGATCGGCATCGCCCGGGCGTTCCTCCACGACGCACCGTTCCTCCTTCTGGACGAGCCCACCAGCAATCTGGATTCCTTAAATGAAGGCGTAATCCTGAAAGCCCTGAAAGAAGGGCAGGGGGATAAGACGGTGCTGCTGGTTTCCCACAGGAAATCTACCATGAATGTGGCGGATGTGGAGTACCGGATGGAAAACGGGAGGCTGTCATAGTAAGGCAGTTCGTTCCCCTTCCGACAGGAAAGCCTGTACGGGGAAGCGACATATACACAGGAAATATCATATGCGAAAGACAATTGGAAAAGACATGGAGGAGGATATGACAGGACACAGATGGAAGCGGGCAGTGGCAATCCTGCTGGCAGGCGGGATGTTGCTGTCCCAGGGAGGATATGTATATGCGGCGGAGCCAGGATCGGCAGAGGGGATCCCTGCGGCGGCAGAGACGCCGATGTACGCACTGGATGCTTCCGGCGCATCCCTTCAGGTTTCAGATACGGTGAACGCCATGATCAATGACGGGACGGTGTATCTGGACGAAGCCAGCGGGTATCTGCTCCGGGCGGCGGACGGACGCCGGGTAGATCCGGTATCCGGGGAGGCTTTCCCGGAAGAGGAGGCGTCTCCGCCGGTTTTAGAGGAAGAGGGAGAAACTGCGGAGATGGAAGAAGAATCCGGATCATCAGATATCCCGGAAACCGGGACAGAACCGGGCGAGGGGACTGACGGAGCAGCAGACAGCAGCCAGTCAACGGAAGAACCGCTGCCGGAAGATACGCAGACGGAGGAGCCCCAGCCTGAAGTGGAAGATACGCAGACGGAAGGAACGCAGTCTGAAGCAGAAGATACGCAGACGGAAGGAACGCAGTCTGAAGCGGAAGACACGCAGACGGAAGAATCTCAGTCTGAAGCAGAAGATACGCAGGCAGAAGAAACCCAGCCTGAAGCAGAAGATACGCAGGATGCGCAGTCGGGCGGGAAAGATAGCATTTCGGACAGGGACTCCCTGATCCGGGGAGCGCAGATCGTACAGGTGCCGGTGATCGTCGATGATTTCCGTTTCTGGACTGTGGCGAGAAAATATGGCTTTGCAAAGGAAGATATCTATATCCGGGAAACGATCCCTGAAGATACTCCTGCACTTACCACAACTTCTCTGGACGAAAGCTCTGTATCAGCACTGCAGGATCTTAGCCAATTATCTCTGGCACAGGGGCTTACTGAGGGTAAGATACGGGCTGACCTCCAACAGATAACGGAAAGCGTCCGGGCGGTCGGATACCTGAAACAGGACGGACTGGTCTATATCCTGAAAGAAGAGGAAAACGGCTGGCTTTATGTGGAGTCCGGAACAGTACGGGGATTTATTAAAGCGGATGAAATCCACACAGGGGAAGAGGCACAGAAGATTCTGGAAACCTATCAGCAGGAGGCAAAGCAGAAAGCAGAAAAGATGGGGCAGGAATACAGCGGTATTGAGATTGCGGCACCCATAGCGGAAGCGCTGGTATCCCCTGTGGACAATGAAGCGTACACATGGCTCCGGGCAACGGTAGGCCAGACCGTGATCGTAAAAGAATATGCCATTGCGTCGGTTTCCGGTCTTAATATCCGGGAAGGAAAAGGAGAAGATACGGACGTTGTTGGAACAATGGAGAAAGGGGCACTCTGCTATATCATCGCCGATAAGGCAGACGAATGGATCTATGTAGAATCCGGCGATGTACGAGGTTTTGTCAAAGGCACTTATCTCGAATACGGAGAGGGAACCACGGAAAAGGTAGAAGCTGTGGGCGAAGAGAATTTTCCCCAGGCGGAACAGACCGTAGAACCGGGAGAGAATGACGCACTCTATTATACGCTTACCTCTGTGAAATCCGGCGTACCCGGCGGCGAAGTCCGGCAGTCCCTCCTTACGTTTGCTTCCCAGTTTATCGGGAATCCTTACGTATGGGGCGGCACCAGCCTCACCGACGGTGCAGATTGTTCCGGCTTTGTCCAGAGCATTTACCGGGAATACGGATATGAACTGCCGAGAGTGGCTGCGGATCAGGCTTATGCCGGGACACAGATCCCGGTGGAAGACGCACTGCCGGGAGACCTCGTTTTTTACGCAGATGACAGCGGGGACATTTACCACGTGGTGATCTACGCCGGCGACGGGAAAACGATTGAGGCGCAGAGCAGCAAAACCGGGATCGTGCAGGGAACCCTTGATACGGCGGACGCTGTGTGGGCGGTACGTCTCCTGGAAGACAACGCATTATCGTATGGCGTTGGAGATATCAGTGAAGTGAACGCTTCCACAGATATGTATGGCGAGAACCTGGGAGTTTTTGACCTGACTTATTACTGCGCTTGTGAAATCTGCTGTGACGTGGAGACCGGGATTACAGCTACCGGGACTCCGGTAGTAGAGGGCAGGACCATTGCAGTGGATCCTTCCGTGATCCCTTATGGGACACAAGTCATTATCAATGGACATGTGTTCACAGCAGAAGACTGCGGCGGTGCAGTCAGGGGAAATCATATTGATATCTATGTGAACGACCATCAGACGGCACTGGAACTGGGAAGAAACCAGGCAGAAGTGTATCTGGTGAAATAGAGGAAGCATCCCGGAAACGGAAAATGATTTCCGGGATGCCAATTATTTGGCGGCAGGATCTTTCATTTGGGAGGTGGAAGATTATGGAACTGGGACAGTCCTTGGAGGATTATCTGGAAGCCGCTTATCGGCTTTCAAAAAATCAGGATGTACGGAATATTGACATCGCCCTGCTCCTGGGAAGATCAAAGCCCAGCGTATCTGTGGCTGTGAAAGAACTGATGGAAAAGGGTTATGCAAAAAAGGATAGCCGGGGCACCATCATCCTGACTGAAAAAGGAAGAAAAATGGCAGAGAATGTCTACGGCCGCCACCTGTATTATACGAAACTATTGATCGCCGCCGGGGTGGACCGGGAGAGGGCGGAGTATGAAGGATGCCGGATGGAGCATATCCTGTCTGACGACAGCCATGAAAAACTGAAAAAATTTATTGGACCATTATAGAAAATAAAATGGGAAAGGATCGGATGAAAGAATTCCGGTCCTTTTCTTTTGTCAAAAAAATAACTTCTGTATAGAAGAAAACATTGGATCCCGTATTCTTACTGTCTGGAGATACGGAAAATTACGATCCAAAGTATCCGGAATCCAGGAACCGCTATGTCACTATGGTACTTGGTGCAAGGCAATCACCAGAGAAACATTGTTCGGCATCCTTTGGGAAAATTCTGCTGAACCGGATATTATGGAATCTGTAAATTGCGATAACAGTCTTATATTCTACCTGTGATGTAGAGAAAAATCTACATGGTGCGTAATGGTGGAAAGCGCCGGATACATTTATAATTTAATGTACCGAAAGGAGAAACTGTTGGAGAACAGAGATTTTATCATAATCGGAGAAAATATCCGGCGATTGCGCAAAAGTAATAATTATACACAGGAGTATCTTGCAGAGAAACTTCATATTTCCTCAAATCATGTATATCGTATTGAAAACGCAGAAGCACATATCAGCATGCCTCTTCTTCTGAAAATAAAACATTTATTTGAAGTTGATGCAAATGAACTTTTAGAAAAACATGATAATGAAGAGAAAGAAATTTTATTCAAGAAAAATCCTTTACATAGTCTGAAGAGTATGACAGATATTCAGGCTCTTCTGGCAGGATGTACGGAACAGGAACAGGAACTACTTCTATGTAATCTATATCAGCTTTGTGACCTTTTAAAGGCCTCCAGACACAGCTGAAAAATGGACTTTCTTGGTCCATAAAAAGATATTTGGAGAAAATATCTTTTTATGAGCCAAGAAAGCTCAGGATTCTACAAGGATCGTGTACCTTGAAAATTTCATATCAGCATTATAGTAACGTTCCCGTCTGGGGGAGCGTAGCAGAAGAAAACGCAAGGATCATGTAAGACAATACGGTTCAGTCAGACAGCAGGATCGGCTTCATGCAGAACATCATGCGCTGACAGCAGAGATATTACAACAGAGGCAGTGACACCGTAAAGTGCAGACAATATAGACATCAGGTCTGACATCGTAGCAGAGCATCAGCAGCCGTATTTCTTATATAGGAGCGCCCCTTTCATTCTGAGAGCAGCCGGTGGCATGGCTGCAGCGCCACGAACCCGGATGGATGATAATGATACACCATAGTCCAACACTCAGACGGATAGACCGACCTTAAGTTGTAATCAGGAAGACTTCTGGAAGATCTGTGCAGGTATCTGTGCCGGGTACCGGCTGTAATGCTCCCTATGATATCAGGGGTGTGAGAGGACAAATTCGATATCAGAAGAAACAGAACAAAAAGAAAATCAATCGAAGTGTGCTGTTGATATCAGATACATGCGGCCAGGGCAGAGCTCTGGCCGTATTGATGTGGTTTCAACAAAATGACACTGGGGAGGATGAGAATAAAGATGAGCGTGAGAGAAGATGCATTATAACCGCTTTCAGGAACAGGCACATGAGGAGATAGATAGAATCTTTCGTATTATATTACCAAAGCACAATATGACGATCCGGGAAGAACAGATTGACCTTTGCCACCAGATGTTTAAGGCTCTCTGGAACGGGCAGGTTGCTTTATGCGATGCGGCAGTAGGAGTTGGAAAAACGTATGCTTATCTGATCGCAGGCATCTTGTTCCGGAAGTACAGCGGTACACAGAATGGCAACTACTGCATGAGCCGGGATACCCGGCCGATTGTGATCTCCACTTCAAGCATTGCCCTGCAGGACGCACTGCTGGGAGAATATATCCCATTACTATCAAAGATACTGGCAGAAGAGAGGATAATCCGCCGTCCGATTCGGACAGTGCTCCGCAAGGGAAAAGAGCATTTTGTATGTGATGAGAGGCTTGATTTGAGAATATCAGCAATCAGCAGTAAGAAGAATTTTCGCCAGAGAGAGGCGCTGGAAGAATTATGTAAGACTTATGACATGGATCTGGTAAATCATCTCAGCGGTTTTGACCGGAGAATGGTCTGCGTACCGAAAAGGTGTCCGGCGGATTGTTCCTTACGGGAGCATTGCAGATACCAGTCTTTTTTGAAGCAGGCCGTAGAAACAGACATCGAAATCCAGATCTGCAACCATAATTATCTTCTGGCTGATGCGGCTCACAGGAGCAACGGTTATCGGCCATTACTAAAAGAGTATCAAATCTTGATTATAGACGAAGCTCATAAACTTCCGGAAACGGCACAGCAGATGTACGGAAGACGTCTGGAAAGAGAAGATGCTGCTGAAATCTGCACACTGCTGGAGCAGGAGAAATATACTCATACTGCTGCGAAACTGAGGGAGGGATTCCATCAGCTTTTCTCAGCAGTTATCCAGGAGACAGACGCTACAGACAGGAATCAATGTAGAACAAAAAAATCAGATCAGGAACGGTTTTCGTTTCTTCCGGGAGAACTGCCAAAGGAGGCATTGAAACACTGCATCCGACTGCTGAAAAAGGCGGAGGATACCACGGAAGGAAAAATCCCCCGGTGGCTTTCAAATCGGCTGGGAGAAACCAGAGAGCTTCTACGTCTGTTCTTCTCGGTGGACCGAAACTGGATCTTTTTTCTGGAGTTCACAAGAAAAGGAGAGCCCATACTCTGCGCTGCCCACCGAAAGATAACGGAAAGGCTGGAGCGGGAAATCTGGGAACAGGGGATACCATCCATTTTAACCTCCGGCACACTGGCCGCAGGCGGCAGCTTCCAGAGAATCCGGCAGCTTTGCGGGCTGTCGGAGTATTCCCGTGTGCAGGAGTATACAGCGGCATCCCCTTTTCATTATAGAGAAAATGTCCTGCTGTATTTGCCAAAGGTTTATAGGGGAAAGAAGAGAAGAACTCAAAGAAAATATTCATTGGAACAGAAACAGATCAGACTGGTCGCTGACCAGATCGAAATGCTGATCCAGGCCACCAACGGGCATACTCTTGTGCTTTTTACCTCTTATACGATGATGGGAAGCGTTTATCGGGTACTCAGGGGAAAAACCAATGTTCCAATACTGCGCGTATGGAAAGATTCCCAGCGAGTGATCCGGGAATTTAAAGATCAGAAGAATGCAGTCCTGTTCGCAGCAGGATCCTGTTGGGAGGGCGTGGACTTCCCCGGAGATATGGTGTCTTCGCTGATCCTTGTGCGGCTGCCTTTTCCGGTGCCGGATCCGATGCGGGAAGCAGAACGTGAGAAATACGATAGTCTGCAGGAGTACATTCACCAGATTATTGTTCCGGATATGCAGTTGAAGCTGCGGCAGGGATTCGGCAGAGCCATCCGGACAGAGACGGATACCTGCGTTGTGTCCATTCTGGATGGCAGGGCAGCGCCGGGAGGGCGATACCATCAGGCAGTATTGGAGGCTTTACCCGAGTGCCGGATGACGGAGCAAATTGCGGATGTGGAGCAGTTTATCCGGGAGCGTAAAGGCATTGAATATTATATGTAAAAGCGGCGTTAGGGTCAGCTAGAAAGATTGGTGGTTCTGCTTGCTTTTCAGAAAATAGATTGGTGGTATTGGTGAATAGCTTGTTTCACATGAAGTGGGTATACTGTGTATAGCGTCAGAGAAAGGAGAGAGGCCCGTGAGACGATACGAAGTTGGAACAGTAAAAGACGGAACCGTGAGATACTATTTCGTCCGGGAAAAGGAGACACTTGCAATCGAGCCTCTGACAGCCAAGTACCTGAAGCATTATATCAGCAGCAACTATTCACCCAACACGGCAAGGAGGGCGGCATATGCCCTGTGCTTCTATCTGGAATATCTGAATGGGAAGCGGATGAAGCTTACAGAGCCTTATGATTTATCCTTTGATGAACAGTATCAGCACTTCACAGGATTCCTTTCCTGGCTGAAACAGATTCCTTATAAAACTGAAGATAAGAGGATCCCCCGGAATAAAACCTGTAACGCATATTTGAAAGATGTGTTCAGGTTTTATTCTTTTATCGAGAGTGAGTATCCGGATACCGGTTATCTCAAAGTATTGTCTTATCAGCAGACCGTAGCCGTGAATGCGGTGGGAGTAAGAAAGACTCTGCGGTATCGGACATTCAAAGGTTACCTGAAAGACGAGGAGCGCGATGTCCGGGCGGCGAGCCAGGAAGAAGTCCTGGACACGCTGAAAGCCTGTACGAACTGCCGGGATCAGCTTCTGATCCTGATGATGGCGGAACTTGGCTTCCGGCTGGGTGAGATCCTGGGGATTGATTACACAAAGGATATCGATTATGACACCCACGAGGTAAAAGTCCGGTTCCGCTCCGATAATGAGAATGAGGCAAGGGCGAAGAATGCGGAAGAAAGACGGGGAAAACTCAGCGAGGATACATTCCTGTTCCTGCTGCATTACATCAGCGAATACCGGGAGCTGCTGCAGTACCAGACATTTCTTTTTATCAATATCGCAGGTGACACCAAAGGGAAGCCGTTGAAGCCAGCCTCGGTGTACGATATGTTTGAGCGGATGGAGAAAAAGACAGGGGTAAAACTAACGCCCCATATGATCCGCCGTTACTTCGGAAACCTTCGGTATGAATCCGGATGGGCGCTGGAGCTGATCAGTTATGCGTACGGTCACCGGCATCTGGAGACGACAAAAGATTATCTGGATATCATAGACAGCAGGCTGATCGATGCCAGCAACCGATTCTATGAAGAGACAAAAGATATTTACGGAGTGGATGAACTGCTGCGCAGGAGGTGAGAAACGTGCCGGCTTATCAACTACATATTGCAGACCCACAGGAAATCCGGCAGGAAGAGCAGAGAAGAAAAGAATTAAGAGATGAACTGGAGAAATGCACCCAGGTAAACGGAACTTTCCGCAATAAGATTTACCCATTCCTTGTAAGCAGTGGAATTGAGCATCTAACAGAGATTGATTATCCGCTGCGGATCCAGTTTAAAGACTTTGCAAAAAAGAGTTTCCTGCAGAAAAAGCAAAATATCATGATAAATGCTTTTGACCGGATCAGACAGCAGGCAGTATGGGAAGAACAAAAGACACTGGCAGGAAGGGAAAAATATAAGCTGCGGTATGAGAACGCTCTGATCTTCCTGAAATATCTTCCGGACCAGGAGATAGCAGAGAAATATACGATTGCCAGAGACGAAAGCAATCTGGTATGGGATTTCCGCATCGCCTGTTCAGAGAAGATGAAACAGCAGGTCTTCCGCGCAATCTGTTCCCTGTCCAGAGAGAAGAAAAGTTCCTGGGAAAGAAACATGTCGCTGACAGGACTTCGATGTTTATATCAACTTTGTATCCGGGCAGAAATCGATGATATCGAACATATGGAACTGGAAGAGAAAGAACGGTTCGCACAGGAACTCCGTAGACTGCCGGGATCAGAGAACAGCCGGAAAAGCATGTTCGGTATCCTTGCGTGGATTCAACGCCACGAATTCCTGTCGGCAAAAGAAATCCACTGGCAGGCAAACGTCTGGTATCTGGAGCGGCTCCATATCGCAGGGGAACGGATCAACGAGAGTAATCCGGCAGGGTGTCTGATATTCGAAGATGTGAAGAACAGGGAGAATCGGGAACTGCTGAAAAGGTATATGAAATATCTGATAGCAGTATCCGACTTGTCCGTCAGCAACATTCGGGGCAAAAGCATGTACCTGCGGAACTATCTGAAATTTTTAGATGGGGAGAAACTAACTGTAAGAGAATTGACCAGAGAGATCTTTGAGATTTATATCAATCAGATGCTGGACAAAGAACTGGAACCTAAAAGTTTTAATACAGAACTCCTGGCAGTCACACAGTTCTATAACTTCCTGCTGGTAAGGGGAGAAGTCAGCCATATGCCCTATCAGCCCAATGACTATATACAGAAGAGTTTAGAGATCCATCATGACCGAAGTGTGGAAGCGGATATTAGCGAAGAAATCATCTCAAAACTTCGGTATTTCCCGGAACATCTCAGGCTGATGTATCTGCATCTGTGGGGGATCGGTCTGAGAGCCAGTGAAGTATGTACGCTAAAGGGAGATGCCTATGAATGGGATGGCAGGGATGCCTGGATCAAGGTCTGGCAGCCAAAGATGCGGAAATACAAGAGAGTTCCGATTCCGGAGATGCTGTATCGGCTGATGAAGGTGTACATCAAAAAATATGATATTGGTGCAGATGAATATCTGTTCCCGAACAGTAAAGGCGGAGCATTCCGCTACGGAACCCTTCGATCCCAGATGCTGCGGTACTGTGAAGAAAAGCAGATTCACGGCGGGGAATATATATTCCGCTCTCATGATTATCGGCATAACGTGGCGACAGAATTTTATGACAACGGCGTTCCATTATCCAGTGTCAGAGACTACCATGGACATACCTATGATGAGATGACATTGCAGTATGTGGATCATATGCCGGAAAGGGTGGAGAAAGCGGCAGACGCTGTATTCCGTAACCCGGAGAATAACCTGGCGGCAGGACTTCTGAAAACAATGAATAAGGGAAAGAACATGAACAGATAGTTATGCGAGTTTGAAAGAAACAAAGGTGAGAACAGATGAAAAATAAATATTTTATCCGGGAGATGCCGTGTTATACAAAGGCGACTTTTGAACAGAGACAGCGGATTCCACCAGGAGCATTCTACTATTTGAAAGCTTTGCCGACCGAAGGACTGAGAAATGAGTTCTATGATTTCCTGAAAAAAAGAGGCAGAGAGGTGGCTGCCACAACGATGTACTCCGAAGTGTGGAGATACGATGCGGTCAGCGCGTTCCTGGCAAAACGAGCAAAGAGAGTACAGAGCCTGCAGGAAAGAGAACCGGATGTGTGGCTGAGACAACTACGGGCATGGATGTTGGAGGCCGGATACCATCTGACCGTGTCCGCCGTCAGTGAGTATGGCGTTGAAAAAGTGATGCCATCTGTGATAATCCGATATTTCCGCATGGTATTAACGGAACTTGTGCCGGAAGATGAAAGGATGGAAGTAGAAAAGGATGTCTGGGAGATAAGGAAACTGGACATTCCTGTCAAGGAGAACCTGATCCGGAACGACCTGACGTTAAACTTTACAAGGATTCCACAGCCGGATATCCGGGAAGAGACAAAAAAAGGAATCTATGTGAACCTGAGGTCAGAAGCAGTCGACACCATAAGGAAAGAAATCCATGCGATCCAAAGATTCGCAGGCTATCTGGAAAAGAAACATCCTCAGATACAGTCCAGCCAGGATATAGACAGGAACCTGATAGAAGAATATCTGGTCTGGTTCCGTACAGAGATTCGGAAGAAAGACTATCGGGCAGAATTAACACGACTGAGGAGTATTCTGGACAGTATCGGGAAAGTTTACGGTTACCGTCATCTGCAGTTACTATTTTTAAATACGGATATCCCGTCTACACCACAGGCGGAATTCAGGACCTATACAGACTGGGAAATCCAGAAATTTAATGCAGCGGTGGCAAAGCTAGACATCCAGATAGCAAGGCTGTTGGTAATCCACCAGATGCTGGGGACTCGAATCTCCGACACACTGACACTCTGGACGGACTGTCTGTTCGAACAGAAGCAGGTGCCTATGATCCGGATCCGTCAGATGAAGACGAATACTTATATCAAACCCATCAGCCGGGAATTGGAAGAACTGATCAAACTGGCAATTGCAGAGACAAAAAAGCGGTATGGAGAGACAAAATATATATTTGTCCGTGAAGAAGATCCAACCAAGCCCATGAAATACGGAACATTGCAGGGAAAGATCATGGCAATGATCCAGAAAGAGCAGCTCAAAGACGGAAACGGGAAACTCTTCGGATTTAATACCCATATGTTCCGGCATTACTATGGCTCGAAGATCACAGAGATGGATCTGGATGACTGGACGCTGGCGAAGCTGTTTGGACATAAAAGCATTAAGAGCGTGAAATATTACCGACGGATGAGTAATCATCGGCTGGCAGAGGATACAAGAGAGATCCGGGAGAGAAAATCACAATTCATCGCAGAGCACTTGGAAGGATGGGGAGAGGAATATGAGCAAGTACGATAAAATGGTAGCTCTGAATGCAGAGCGGAGCAAAGAGAAGATCGAGAAAGCAAAGAAGACAATCTGGGATATGGTAGATAAGGAAGAAAAAGTGACAATCCCAAAGCTGATGCAGAAGACAGGACTATCCAGAGGATTTTTCTATAAGAACAATGTCATCCGGGGAGAACTGGACCGGGCCCTAGAATGTCAGGTGGGGATGATCGATCCGAGGAGGAGTATCATTAACCATGCCATGGATCAGCAGATCCTGCGGCTGCAGAAACAGATCGCAGAACAGAAGCAAAAGATTGAAAGTCTGGAGAAAGAAAATGCAAGGCTGAAAAGAGCCATAGATCAGAAATCAGTAAACTTCCTGAAGAACTTGTAGGAAGAGAATAGTAGAATTAAAAAAGAAAATAAGGATGATCGGCAGACATGCGGGGAGCGTGTCTGTTGGTTGTTATGGAGATAGATGGTTGTACTGTGAGTCTTTCTGTGAGAAAATAAGCTATAAATATTTCCCACAGGAGGATAAGAACAAATATGAAAAAATATGTTCAAGAAGCAACCGACATAAATATCTGGACATCCTTAAAAGAGGATACTTTTAATAGAGGTAAAGATGTTCAGGAATTTATAGAAGGATTGGAATTGATTGAAGGGAATGCTTTCATCAGTTTAGATGCAAAATGGGGAGATGGGAAGACTTTCTTTGTCAGACAGATTGAGGAAACATTAAAATATTTCCGGGCAGAGATGATGGAAACAGAAGAAAAGCCCTTGAAAGATTTAGATTCGTATGAATATTTAAAGGAAAGTGTAGCTGTAAAGAATACTACAGTGGAGCATATTTATTTGCCAGTATATTATAACGTATGGATGTATGATGATCATAATGATCCTTTAATGTCGCTATTGCTCGTAATGACAAAACAGTGTGGTGGATCATATAACACGAAAATCAATACGAAATCTCTTGGAGAACGATTGCTAACAGTTGCCTCTTCCCTGCCGATTTCAATCAAAAAGATAAATCCTGCTACACTTATAAAAGATATCCAAGAGGAAAAGGCGGATATACTGAGTGCAGTCAAAACAGAAGAAGATATTAAAGAATGTGTTCGAGATGTCTTTAATGATATTATTGTGGAAAAAGCTGAAAAGCTTGTGGTTTTTATTGATGAATTGGATCGCTGTAAACCGTCATTTGCAATTGAAATGCTGGAAAGAATCAAGCATTATTTTGACGATGAAAGGATCATATTTGTTTTATCGTTGAATAAAGAACAATTAGTACATACAATAACTAATTATTATGGTAATGAATTTGATGCAACAAGATATTTGAACAGATTTTTTGATATTTCAATTAATTTACCAGAATTAGACAGCTTTCATAAGCAAAAAACAAAATGCTTTAATTCTAGCAATTACTGGTTAACGATGATAGCAGATGAATTAAGTGATTATTACAAATTTTCACTTAGAGACAAGTTAATATATAAAAGTAGGATTGAATCGGTTGACAAGGATTATGTGGAGCCGTCATATTCGGATGGTTTATTTATGTCCTTATGTGTTGCAATTATTATTCTTTTAGACATGATTAATGTAGAAGAAAAGAAAAGATTTCTTGAGGGAAAAAGCGACTTCATTGATAGAGTAATGTCTGAAATTGAGTGTTATCGGAAATATGTTTTGAGATTTTTCGGTGAGGGAACAAAGGAAGAACAAGAGCAAAGATTTGAGGATGGTCATAAAAAGATTTTGGCAGCTTATCGATATGCATTTGAAAAAGACACGGGGGACTTTTTTAATGAAATAGAAATAAGCAGAGATTTTAAAGCACAGTGCATTAAGGCTTATAATGGAGTACAAGCATAGATTAGTAAAAGCAGGTCAGCTCCCCCAATGAGAGAAAGGGAGTACCCTGCTTTTTCAGACGCATTAAGAATAGTAGACAATAGATACAGTTTTGTATGCTGTTAAAGCCAGTGTTTTCGGGCAGGAAGAAGGGGATAAGTTTACGGACATAAACCTTCAAACCGGTAAGGGACATCTTACATCAGTTTGAAGGTTATACAAACTTTTGGATACTCCGAAAATATCAGTGTTCAACTTTTTGTTTTATTCCTAATAAGTCACTTATTTTGGTTGACTTGGTTTTGCTGTACCACGGTGCGATAGAATGGAGTCGTAGCATTATTTCGAATTTTTTTCTTGCTACAGGTGTTAGATTGGCTAAACTATCAATATATGTTTCGGGAATAAATGCACATTTATCAAAAGAAACTGCTCCACTTTTTAAGCTTTCTAAATTAGGATACTTTTCGGCTATTTCAGCAAGTACTGGGTTGCTAGATCTTTCAATTTCTTTAATTAGCTCGTTATATCCCCATTCTGTTATACGAATCATATTATCATTCATATATAGATTGGCCTTTAAAGCCTTATAATTTTCAGAATATATATCTATAGGTGTGCGTGATATTATAATACGTTCACAACACGGACGTCTATGACCATCTATACTTGATACAGTTAACACCATTCCCATACTATATTCGACATGAGGGTGCATGCTTCCAATTTCCTTTTTCTCAATAATAAGATATGATATTTCACCTTCATTATTGTTTCCCAACTCACAAAAAATGACATTTCGAATTCTCGATATGGTGAGGATTCCTTGGTACCTTTTGATGTGCAATTCCTGTGGATCTGCAAGAAATTTAAACTCGACATGACAATAGTTGTCATTGAATTTAGGTTTGTTTCCGATACTTAAAATACCACAAAAGATATAGTCATTAGGTGTAACTTTTAATAATTCATCCAGTTCAGGATCATCGCTTTGCCGTTCAAAGCGCTTTTTACGTGTTTTTCCAGCTTCATCAGAACTGGTGCTGGAAAAATAGCAGAAAAAATTTCCTAACCAAGGTTTAAAATCGGGATGATTAATATCCGTAATAAAATTCGAGGGCATATCTTCTGTTGCGTCAGATTTTTCTACATATAGCTCAGAAAGAAAATCATCTGTCTTACCAGTTTGGACAGGAGAAATTGTCAATGATTTTGTCAAAAGAATCATTTTGTCAAAAAATTCTATATCAGATTCAAAATAATCTTTGTGGTCATAAAAATAGACAACATCATTTAATGACAAACCCAAGATGTTACATAATTTTTTTGCTTCGTTAATTTCTAGTTTACGTTTATTCCGATCTTTTAAAGAATTCTTGTCATTGATTTGATTAGCATCTTTAGGCCGTATTATTTTTCTACTAAGAGCAGATACAGTGAGTCCCATTTTACGGGCTATTTCGTCTTGAGTGAACTTTTTATGACCAGATATTTTATTTGTTGTATCAAGATACCAGCCAATTGCTTTGGAAATATAAATAGAATAGGAAATATTAATATCATTAGATACTGACATATTAGATGATCCCCCTTCTTGACAAAAAGACGGACAGTATTGTCAAATATGCGTTCTTTCATTTGACAGGGATACTTTTGTCTTTTGTTTGATTCTTGTTAAATTTAGTTTATAATATCGTTCAGGAAAAGACAAGAGCGTGTTAAACGAAAAAGGAAAGGAGATATTAGTATGAATCTTGGATGTATTTTTGACTATGTTTATATTAATGTTTCAGGCTCGTATGAAAATGAATATGTAAGAAATATTGATTTGGAGCATCTTTTGATTGAGGTTGCAAAAGCGAATCCGAATGGAGATTCTAAGCAGCTTTATGACAGTTTAACAGGAACTGTTTATATGGGACGAACAAAAAGGTTTGTAGTTCGTAAAGTAAAATGCTTTATTTGTGATCTACAAGAAAAAGAAACTCCAGAGGTTAATATGGCAACATTTGCATCGATAAAACAATTAGAAAAATTGACCAGAGTTTCTATAGCCAAAAACAAATCAATAAGCTGTTATGGACTGCTCTTTCTTTACATTATCTATACATTATTACCTGTTGAGTCGATGGCTGCTGAAAAATGTTTGGATTATATAGAATGGCTTGATGATCTAGTATATGCCTATTTCGAAAATAATCCAGACAATTTACTAGCAGAATTCTTTCATGGATGTCGGAAACCGATTGTTAAAGCTATTAATACTCATAATCGGTTGCTGAATAAAACTGATTTACCATTACGTCCTCGGAAGAAACCTCGCGATATAGATATCTAAGTAGCATAATGCATTTTCAGAAACTCAAAACTACTTTCAATAACTGATCCTTGTCAATGATGTGTATTTCATTCATTGACAAGGATATAATTATAGTAAATGTTATGAAGGGGAGTTTTTGGAAAATGTAGTTATAGTTAGTAAACTATATGCTATTTGCTTTATAATTGGAAGAGTATCGGTATGCGAATAGCGGTTAGGAGGATTGTCATATGGAAAAATATAAGAAATTCGAAAATAAAATATGGAATGCTATTACAGGTTTAACATCAGGAGTATTAACATCATTGATATATGATATAATATCTAATACAGCATATACTGTTCGAAAAATAAATAACGTGGAAATTATAGAGAGTACCAATGGGGGCGTTAATGCAATTATTTCTATTTTGGCGCTCTTTTTTTCAATCTGGATTGTTATATCCGTTATAGTTCCGCGGGTAATTAAGTTTCTTGATAGATTTCGTTTTAAAAAAATAAAGAAATACAGAAGAAACGATTTGGCGTACGAATTTGAATTAAAGAAAAACCAAATTCTAAAAATAAAAGAAGATGCATTTGATAGAAACAGGGAAAATAACTTTGAGAATATACTTGCTCTATCAGTTAAGAATTTGGCAATTGTTATAACAGATTTACACAGGATTTTTTATCCGGCAAATAAAAAATTAAAAAAAAGAATTAGGCAATCTTTTCGCAGTCCGGAACATTCATCAATTATAACTTTATCAGATGAGATATCTGGGTATGAATTTTCTTCGCTGCTTTCTGTAATAGAAGAAATGGTTGATGTAGTAATAGATTGTGGGATAAATGATGAATTACTAAAACATGACAGTGAGGATATGAAAAAAATGTTAGAGGATTTAAGAAAAATAGTGAATTAGAAAATGGATACTATAGCAATCCAATAAATTATTGCACATACCCACACGCATGAAAGCATCCAATACAATCCGATATGTGAATGGTAGAAAACGCTTTCTCGATAGCTTCGGGTAATAGGGGTGCGGCACGTACTTTTTGCTTTCTCATATTAGCTTTGATTTTTGACCACATATTTTCAATCGGATTATAGTCTGGGCTATATGGTGGAAGATATAAATATTGTATATGCTTCTCATCTAAAAGATTCTTTACCACCTTTGCATGGTGGGAACGCATATTATCCATCACAATGATGTCATCAGGCTCTAATGTTGGAAGCAAATCCGATTTCAGATATCTTTCAAATCGTTCGGCTGTGGTGCCTCCCTGATACGTGGTGTAAATACAGGATCCATCCAGGCGTATGGAGGATAGAATCGTTGTCGTGGCTGGAGTGTTTAACGGCGTACTGTCAACCGCACGCTGATTCTTTTTAGCCCGTGCATAACGTCTGGTCATGTCCGTATTGATTCCGCTTTCATCGAGAAACACAAGGTGCTTTGAGCCGTTCTCCGGAATACATTGCTGCCAGTTTTTTCGCTTCAATTGAATGTCGGGGACGCTCCTGTTCCGAAGCATGGAGGGATTTCTTCTTATAGACATATCCCAGTTTTAAAACAGCTTGTCGGACGGTTTCATCACTGACCTTCAGATGAAGGGTATCCATGATTTCATTGATTGTAATATCCGGCTGTTGTTGGATTAAGTTGTCAATATGAACGATGTCGTCATTGGAAAGGACGGGTTTGCGGCCACGCAGAGATGTACGGGTTTCCACAGAACCGGTCATTTCCATCTGCTTGCGTAAACGGTAAATGGTACTTGTGTTTACCGAAAAGCATTCGGCTATTTCCTTGACAGGGATATGATGATTAAGGGCTTGGATAATTAAATGTCTTTCTTCATTGTGTAACATAAATATCACCTCTACCTTAATCATAGTACCTTTGTCAAATCTGTGCGATATTTATTTGGATTGCTATAATTTAAAGATCTTACAACTAATTATAGATAAAAATGTGTTGAGTGTTGAAAAATTTCCATGAATAGTCAAGGAACTTCAAAATAAGGGAATCGAAGAATATAAATATGTTCGTTAATTATTGAAAATATAATTTGAAAAGATTTCAACAACTTACATTAAATCAAATAACTCCTATTTAGATTGCAAAGCCAGTATCGGGAATAAACCTTGTACTGGCTTTTGAATATTAGCGAAAAGATTTCTTCGCAATATATTGAAGTCTTTAAACGGAAAACACAGTTTTGTATGCTGTTAAACCCAAGTATTTCCAGGCAGGAAGGAAGAGGGGCTAAAGTTTACCGATGAGCCCACGGGCAATCTGGATACCGCGTCCGGCCATGATGTGATGGGTCTGCTGAAAGTGGCGGCAAAGCAGTTCCAGCAGACTGTGATATTGATCACGCATGACAATGATATCGCTCAGATGGCGGATCGGATCGTACACATAGAGGACGGGAGAATTGCAGGAGCGGACGGCGGGGCTGCCGGAGACCGGGAGTATGGAAGGGCGGGTGATCTCCATGCTGGCAAATAATAACCGGAGGATCATCACTCGTATGGCGAAAAGCTCCCTGAAAAATAATAAGGGAAGAAACCTGATCGTTTTTCTTTCTATCGTACTCGCGTCCTTTATGCTGTTTTGCATTTTTACAGTCGGAATCACCTATTTCAAAATGCAGAGGCTCCAGAATATCCGGCTAAACGGCGGGGATTATGACGCTGTTATGTTTGGTGTTACAGAAGAACAGAGAGAAAAGTGCGAGTCCGATCCTGACATTGCCAGGGCGGGCGTCCTGGCGATGTCAGGATATATCGAAGCTACGGAAAATGACGATACAGTGGAGATGTCGTGTATCTGGGCGGACGAAGTGTGCTGGGATGAGATCATGGCTCCGGCCCGGGAATGGGTGAAGGGAACATACCCTGAGGAAGAAAATCAGGTCATGGTAACAGAAGAGGCGCTTGAAGAAGCCGGGCTTGCGGGGCTGTCGGTGGGAGATTCCTTCCGGGCGGACTATCGGGATGGAGAGGGAAATCTGATCTCAAAGGAATTCGTCATATCCGGCATGTGGGACGGATATGGGACGAAGAGCGCCCTTTATGTATCGGAAGCATTCTACCAGGCGTCCGGCTTTGACATATCAGAAGTATGGTGCGGAAGGTATCATTTGGACTTTGACAAGTGGATTATGACGTCCGGGGAGCAGGAAGATTTTATTGAGAGTATGGATCTGGGGAAACAGCAGGCGCTGTATTTTACCGGGGATATGGGGTATTCCCTGCCGATTTTCTTCGGACTGTGTGCGCTGGCTTTTGTGACCTGCCTGTGTGCCTATCTTCTGATCTACAATATCATGTATCTGTCCGTGGCCGGGAATGTACGGTATTACGGGCTGCTCCAGACTATCGGGACCACAGGAAGACAGATCCGTTCTCTGATCCGGGGGCAGATGCTGATCCTGGGAGGGGCGGGAATCACAGCGGGAATTCTGGCGGGATGCGCGGTGTCATTCCTCCTGCTCCCCTCCGTGATCCGATCTCTTGGAATCCGCACTGGCATGGCCGGAGAAATCCATGTATCTCTGAATCCGGCAGTGCTGATTCTGACAGTTCTGGCGGCAGCGTTTACAATATTTACAGGCAGCAGGAAGCCGGCAAAGCTGGCCGCGGAGATCACGCCTGTAGAGGCGGCCGGGTACCGTCCGGCGTCTGCGTGGCGTGTGAGAATCAGTGCGCCGCGGGAAAAAGCGGGGAGAAAGCAGGGCAGAAGGCAGAACAGTAAGTTGAGCAGTAAGCAGGACGGCAGCCGCAGAAGACGTGCAGGTCTGCTGCGGAGAATGGCCCTGGATCAGATCTTAAAGGATAAGAAGAAATCGGCCATAATCATGGTGTCCCTGGCCGCGGGCATGTCCGTGTTCCTCTGTGTGAGCACCCTGATTGAGAGCCAGGGCGCGAGGACAATCGTATCCAACCACATGGACTCAGATATAGTGATCATCAACGATACCCTTAAAAAAGAAAACCAGTCTGAGTGGAAGCCGCTGCTGACGGAGGATTTCCTGAATGATCTGGAAAATATTGAAGGGGTAAAGGAGGTCTGCCCGGTCGTGACAGGAAGGACGATGGTTCCATGGGAGCCGGATTTCGCGGATCTATGGATGGAAGAATTCTATGCAAAGTGGATGTACACTCCATATGAGGACAATCTGGAAGAATATAAAGAACACCCGGAAAATTTCGGCTCTGTAATACTGGGGATTACGGAAGAAGAGTTCCCTTACCTGCAGGAGACTGTGAATACGGAACTAAACAAAGAAGATTTCATGTCAGGAAAGACATGTGTTCTGTATCAGAACAGCCTGGATCTGACCATGGATGATCTTTGGGGAAAGAAAGTCACCTGCGCCGAATATGGCAGGCCGGAGAATACCAGAACATTTCAGATCGCGGGGCTGACAAACGAGGGGTATTATACAGGATCGCTGCTGGGCTGTCCGCCTACGATCATCACAAGTGACTCTGTTGTAAAAAATTTCCTGAGCGATACTTATGTCTCAAAAGCCGCGGTAAGATATGATGAGGAGTATGATACAGATGCTGAAAATGCGGTAAAAGACCTGATACAGAGCAGCCCTGACGGGAAGGACTTCTCCTGGGATTCAAAACTGGAGTCCATGGAAGAGGTGGAGCGTGCGCAGGGAAATATGAAAGAAGTGGGCACGGGAATTGCCCTGATCCTGGCTATGATCGGAATCCTCAACTATATCAACACTGTGACCGGCAATATTCAGAGCCGGCAGATGGAGCTGGCCATCCTGGAGAGCATCGGGATGACAGACCGGCAGAGGAACCGGCTGCTTGTGCTGGAAGGGCTGATATTTGCCGCCGGATCTCTTCTCATCACCGGAACTTTAGGGCTGGCGGTAACCTATGCAGTATATCAGTCCATGAATTATATGCAGGCGCCGTTTGTGGTGCCGGTGTGGCCCGCAGTGGGGATGACGGCGTTTATCCTGGCAGTATGCGCCGTCATTCCGGTGGCCGCGGGAGCGGTGATGGCACGAAAGGGGAGCGTGGTGGAGAGACTGGCCGGATGAACTGCTGCTTATGAGGATGATGAAGGCGGTCGGATGATTGTGGAACCTGGTTTCCTGTGGTAGAATAAATCTGCGTGAACCGCAAAGGGAGAATATGAAGCAGATGGGAGAAAAGTGATGATAACCAGTACGTCGAATGCACAGGTGAAAGAATTAGCCAGGCTGATGAAGAAGAGCCGGGCAAGGGATGAAGCGGGAGTATTCCTGGTGGAGGGCCCGCGTATGGCCGGGGAACTCGCGGCGGATCCGGCATGGAGAGGCCAGATTGAGAGGATCTATCTGTCTGAAAGTTATGCTGCTAAGCACCGGGAAGAGGCACAGAGACTGAGAAATATATGCAGAATGGAGCTCCTTTCCGACCCGGTCTTTGCCCATATATCGGATACAAAGACTCCCCAGGGGATTCTCGCCGTAGTGAAGCGCAGAGAGTATGATATGGGAGATATTCTCGGAACTGAGGCGGGAAAAGCCCATGTGATTGTCCTGGACAATCTGCAGGATCCGGGAAACCTGGGAACGATCTTCCGGACCGCGGAGGCGGCGGGGGCAACAGGAATCCTCATGAGCTCCGACTGCGTGGATATCTATAATCCAAAGGTGATCCGCTCCACTATGGGGGCTGTGTTCAGGATGCCGTTCCTCTATGCGGACGATCTGACCGGAGCGGTTGGAGAACTTAAACACGCCGGAATTCGGGTATACGCGGCTCATCTGGAAGGACAGAACGCCTATGACGGAGAGGACTATTCCGGGGGAACGGCCTTCCTGATCGGAAATGAAGGAAACGGGCTCAGAGATGAGATCGCAGAATGCGCAGACTGCCTGATCCGAATTCCGATGGAAGGAAAGGCGGAGTCGCTGAACGCCGCAGTGGCGGCTGCGGTGCTGATGTTCGAAGTCAGCAGGCAGAGGCGGCTGTAGATCAGCATGGAGATGAGAAAATATGCTTATGGGAAAAGAATTTAGAAAGAGGACAGCAGGCTTTGCGGCGGTGTGTCTGGCGTTCTGTACGCTCCTGGCGGGCTGCGCACAGAGCGGAGCAGAGAATACGGGATTGACAGCGCCGGACTACTCCGATGACAGACTGTGGGCATACAACGGAACAGACGATTCCAGTGAGGCGGATCTGTTCCTGATCGGGCCGACGACCTACGCCGGTGATGAGGAATCTATTAATATGTCTCTGGATGATGAGGAGGGAAAGGAGAGTTTCCTGGGCGCGCTTAACATGGAGAGAGGAATCTACGAGGATACGCTGGACATGTATGCGCCGTATTACCGCCAGGGCTCCTTCTCGGCAATTGACGCCGGCAGGATGGAAGAATCGTATGAACTGGCGTATGAGGATGTGTCCGCGGCATTTGAGTATTACCTTGAGAACAAAAACGATGACAGCCCTTTTGTACTCGCCGGTTTTTCGCAGGGGGCTTATATGTGTCTGGAGCTGATGAAGAATTATCCGGAGGAACTGGACGATATGATAGCATGCTACTGTATCGGATGGGCGCTGACGAAAGAGGATACGGAGGAATACCCGCAGCTCGTCCCGGCTTCCGGGGAGACAGACACGGGTGTGATCATTGCCTTCAGCTCCGAGGCGGAGGATATTACGAATTCGTTTTTTATCCCCAGTGGAAGCTGGTCTTACAGCATCAATCCGCTGAACTGGCGGACGGACAGCACTGTGGCGGACCGATCGTTAAACCTGGGGGCATGCTTTACGGATTATGACGGAAATATCACAGAAGAAATCCCGCAGCTTACGGGTGCGTATATTGATGAAGAGAGAGGCGCCCTGAAAGTGACGGACGTGTCTCCGGAGGATTATCCGGCAGCGCTTTCTTTCCTGCAGGAAGGAGAGTATCATATTTACGATTATCAGTTCTTTTACAGGAATCTGCAGGAGAATGTGAAGAAGAGGGTGGAGGAATATATTTATAAAAAGTGAAATATATGAAAAACGAATTGCAATCCTATGCAGCGCTTGATATAATAAAAGTTAGGAACGACTAACTAATTTGCGTACGTAAAAAAGACTCAAAATGGGATAAAGAAAATGCGGACGGTAATCTAAACTGTGAAAGCAGGGGAGGGCTGGGAAAGTGGAATATGTAACGGTTGCACAAGAGGGCTTCTATGGAATTTATCATGTCCCTGTTAAGGATTACGATCATAAAAAGGCAGTCATCGTAGTGGGCGGCAGCGAAGGAAATGAAAACATTCCGATGAATGTGGGCGCCATGTTTGCCGAGTGCGGCATCGCCGCATTAGGCATTTGTTACTGGAACGTAGACGGGCTGCCGAAAGAACTGGTCCGGGTGCCTGTCGATCCATTTGAAAAAGCGATCCTGTGGCTGAAAAACAGGGGATATGAGAAGATTATTATGTATGGCATTTCAAAAGGCGCTGAACTGGCGCTGCTCTGCGCTTCTCTTATGCCGGATATTTGCGGCGCTGTCGCGATCTCTCCGATGCACTGTATATGGGGAGGTATGCACGGGAATCAAAGCATGGCATCGAAAACTTTTTCATCTGCCTCTGAATTCACATACAGGGGAAAAGATTTTCCATGTATGACCGCGCATCTGAAATATGGGCCGGCAATCCGGAACCTCATCCTCCATCAGCAGTTCGAGTTATCCTACATCTACGAAGAACCGCTGAAACATTTCGATGAGGATACGGCCATTCGTGTGGAGAACATCAGGGGAAATATTTTATTTATTTACGCAAAGGAAGATCTCATGTGGCCCAGCAAAGAGGCGGTGGCATATATGGTAAACCGTCTGGAAAAGCATGGGTTTACTTTCCGGGTGGATGTCCTGGAATATGAAAAAGCAAGCCACATTCTTGTTCCATTAAATCCACCTAAGTTAAAAATGTTTAAAATAGAGAGACAATATCCGGAAGACTGCCGGCATAGCCGTGAAGACGCTTTTCGTAAAACGGTGAAATGGATATCAGATGTATGAGATATTCCAAAATAGACATTGGAAGAGGTTTCTTGACAGGTTAGTTTCTTCTAACTATAATGAGTTTATAAAAACCCATTTGTTTGTGTGTAATCTCATGGAGCGACAATGAAAAAATATAAAATAGAAAAAAACACGGTGCAGGAAACGCTGGTCATCCCGCTATATGGACGCTGGTTATGTTCGCAGCGGTATCCGCATTTGTTTCAGGATCAAAATGCGGCTGAATTGATGGAACGCATTGATTATGATTTTTCTGAATTGGAGAGAAAGTCAGCTGGGCTGATGCAGGAGTTTGGCGCAATGGAGACAGCGATGCGGCAGAAGGATATGGCATGGGAGATAAAAAATTATCTTCTGTCACATCCAAATGCTGCTGTGATCAACTTGGGCTGTGGTTTGGACTGCACTGGACAGGCCTGTGATAATGGCAGCTGTAAAATATATAACATTGATCTGCCGGATGTTATTAAAGTGAGAGACAGGCTGCTTCCGGCAGGGGAGCGGGAGAAAAATCTGGCGCTTGATCTGAATGATCCTGCATGGATGACTGCTATTGATAGTGACCCGGAAGATGGAACGGTGTTGTTTGCAGCAGGATTGTTTTATTATTTTCAGACAGAAGCAGTCCGGGCGATGGTTGCTGCTATGTCACAGCGATTTCCTGGAGGAAGGCTGGTTTTTGATGCCGCCGGCAAAACAGCCGTAAAGCTGATGCTGAAAACATGGGTGAAACAGGCCGACATCCAGGATGTGGGAGCCTGGTTTTCAGTGGGACATGCAAAAGAGGAGTTGGGCTGCTGGGCAGAGAATTTAAAGATTTCAAGCCGTGGATATATGGAGGGTTATCAGAAACTGACTGGGCCCGGCGTCAAACCCATTCATCGCCTGCTGGCTAAAATTGCCGATGGTCCGCTGCATTTACAGATCGTGCGGATAGAATTTGATGCAAAATAAACCCGGATAAGGATATTGCGGAGGGAGGATTCACAGTGAACTGGATACGCATGGTTTTGGATGGTTTTATGATGGCTGCCTATTTTAATCTGTTCGCCGGGGCTGTGGCGATATATAATCCCCGGTTGATGTTTCCCTGTTATCCCCCAGCAATTATCAAGGATGCCCCGGAACCTCCGACGAAAGCAGAGAACCGATTTTATTGGCCGTTGATCCTTTGCCCGTTGATGGCTTTGTTTCAGGCAGGACTGGGATTATTGCTGATGAGACTATAAAATCAGCATGGATGTCTCGGATCGGTTTGGAATGTTCCAAATGCCAGATGGGGAGAAGAAAATTTATAGACGATCAGCGCCTTATAAAGGGTCTGCCGCACGAATCACTTCGTGTGCGGCAGACCCTGAATTTTTCAGATGGATTCTGCTCTTTTTACAGCTTCCACCCCGCAGCTTCTTTCCTGACTTCCAGGAAATCCCGGTAGATTCCGGGCGTATCCCTGAGCTCTTCATGGGTGCCCTTCTGCACGACTTGGCCCTCGTCCAGTACAAGGATCTGGTCTGCTTTCTGTACGGTTTTGAGCCGGTGGGCGATCATCAGGATTGTCTTGTCGCGCATCAGTTCCTCCATGGCTTTCTGCAGTTTATCTTCATTCTCCGGATCAACATTTGCCGTTGCCTCGTCAAAGATAATGATGGGGGCATTTTTCAGCATTGCCCGCGCAATGGAGATACGTTGTTTTTCACCGCCGGACAATGTGGCGCCGCCTTCCCCAATCACTGTGTCATAGCCATCCGGCAGAGCGGAAATAAAATCATGGCAGCAGGCTTTTTTCGCCGCGGCGACAACCTGCTCGTGGGTGGCGTCCGGACTGCCGAATTTGATATTGTTCTCAATCGTGTCTGCGAAGAGATATACGTTCTGGAATACCATGCTGATTTGGTCCATAAGGGATTCCAGTGTATACTCCCGGATATCTGTGCCGCCGATACGGATCGAGCCGCTGTCCACATCCCAGAACCGGGCGATGAGACTGCACAGGGTGGTCTTTCCGGAACCGCTGGGGCCTATGATGGCAGTTGTAGTGCAGTCCGGTATCGTTACGCTTACGTCTTTCAGGATCGGTCTTTTATCGTAAGAAAAGTCCACATGATCGAAAGAGATGTCATGCTTTTTCGGAGATACCGGCCTTCCTGTGCTGTCCATTTCCGGGATCTCGTCGATCTGATCCGCATGGTCGATGGAACTTCCGACAACACGCAGCAGGGATACCGCGCTTCCTGTTGACTGGATCTGCGAAAATACCATAAAGGAGATGATCACTGTCATCAGGGCATCGGAAAGCGTCATGCTCCCGTTCAGACAGAAAATGATCCCGGCGCCCATGATCAGCACGGAAAACAGATGCAGACTTAATTCCTGGGCAACCATATAAGGGGTGAAGAGGCGCTCAATGTCGAGGTTGCTCTTCCGGTTATATTCCAGTGCTTCCCTGACCCGGCGGTCACCTTTCCCGGTCAGGTTAAAGGATTTGATCACGCTCATCCCCTGGATCTGTTCCAGTACTGCGTCCACAAGCTGCGCCTCGGATTCCTGACGGCGGGGCGTCACCCGGGCGGATTTCTTCTCCATGGCGGAAGTGATGAGCAGGTAGAGCATCGTGCCTGCAAGGGAAATAAGCCCGATGCGCCAGTCGAATCCGAACACGCAGAGGAGAAATACAATGGAATTGATAAAACCGCTGAGGACGTTGACAAGCACGACAGGTCCATTGCTTTCTACGACATCAAGCACGGTGGTGGAGATACCTGTGATCTCGCCAAGGCTCCTGGCATTAAAATATCCCATGGGAATCCGTTTCAGTTTGTCGCCGATGGCAATTCTTTTATTTGCAACCATGAAGTATCCCGCGTGTGTCTGCTGAAGCTGGGTGAAACGGTTGATGAGAGCCCTTCCGGCGATGCTGAATACAAGCAGAAGGAGAGCGGTCCACGCCGCATGGTATGTTCTGTCCCCGCCGGTAAGGGCGAGTACCACGAAATAGATTGCCGCGATCTGAAACATGTGGAATACTGCGTAGAAGAATCCCCAGAAAATGGATTTGTTGATATTTTTCTGTTCGTCTCCTGCAAACTGATAAAGTTTTTTCAATACTGAGATCATGCTGCGTCACCATCCTTTGCTCCGATATGTGCCTGCCACATTTCGTGGTACATTTCACTTTGCCTTAAGAGTTCCTCATGTGTTCCGGATGCGGAGATCCGTCCGTCTGCCACGACAAAGATCTGGTCTGCGTCCGTGATGGTAGAAAGGCGGTGGGCAATGACGATCACGGTCTTCCCCTTTACCAGTTTTGCCACAGCTTTCTGGACGACGGCCTCATTTTCGGGATCAATGTATGCGGTGGCTTCGTCGAGGATCACGATGGGCGCATCTTTCAGCATGGCCCGTGCGATGGCGATCCTCTGGCGTTCCCCGCCGGAGAGATGAGCGCCCCCTCCGCCGACCACGGTGTCGTAGCCGTTCTCCAGTTTCCGTATGAAAGAATCACAGCCCGCGGCTTTTGCAGCGGCCTCTACTTCGGCGTCGGCTGCTCCGGGTTTTCCCATGCGGATGTTTTCCCTTACCGATTCATTAAACAGATAGTTGTCCTGGGAGACGAACGCAGTCTGTTCATAGAGCTGGCGAAGTGGAATATCCTTCAGATCATGTCCGCCCAGCGTGATCCTGCCTTTTTTTACATCCCAGAACCCTGCGATCAGTTTTGCGATCGTTGACTTCCCGCTGCCTGATGGACCGACAAACGCAGTCATCGTTCCTGCCGGGATGGACAGGGAAATGTCATGCAGGATCTCCTGATCTGCGTGATAGCCGAAGGATACATGATCCAGCCGGATATCCTCAGAGCTGAAAGATACCGGTGTCAGGCCGTGCTGCTGTTCTTCGCTGTTCAGGATGGAGTCAACTTCGCTTACGATGGTTCCAACCTTTGCCAGACTGTCCACGAAATCCATGGCGGCAAGCAGAGGACCGGCAATGCCGAGGGAGAGGATGATGACAGTAATAAAAGTCTCGATATCCAGAGAACCGCCCAGATACATGATCCAGCCCACGGGAAGAATGGTGATCAATGTTGTGGGCGCCAGTGTCCGTGAAATGGACACCGGGAGCTGGCAGCTCTTCATCCAGTGATAGAAGTAGGATGCGTTTGCCAGGACACGCTGAGAAAATTTAGCATAGGAATTCTTCCCCTGATTGAATGCCTTGATCACCTCGATACCGCCGATATATTCAACGATGGTGGAATTCATCGCCTGTGTGACTTTGACGGACCCTTCATATTGCTTCCCGTAATTTGCCATCACTGCCATCATGAACGCCATGCCGACAGGAATGGAGACAAGAGAGAGCAGTGCCATCCTCCAGTCAAGGACAAACAGATAGATCAGGATGCACACCGGAGCCAGTATATTCGACGTCATCTCCGGCAGCAGGTGCGCAAGAGGCCGCTCCATACTTTCCACCTGATCCACGATGATCTGTTTCATCTGTCCGCTGGGAGTGTCCATGACAGTTCCCAGCGGAAGCTTCGGGAGTTTGGCAAGGATGCGTTCCCGGATATTTTTTAAAATAGAAAATGTTGCTTTGTGTGACATGGCGAGCGCGAGCGCGTAGAGAACCGCCCGCAGGATGTAGCCTGCCAGTGCCGCGGCGCACCAGAGCAGATAATATGAGCCGCTCTGTTCGTGGCGGATGAGCCCGATGATGATCTGTGCCGCTGCAAAATATGGCAGTATGCCGCATAAGACGCCGATGGACGCGGAAAGGACTGCCCGTATCAGTCCGCCGTGATATTGTTCCCCAAGCTCCCAAAGCCGGAGCATAGGACTTTTTTTCTGCATAAGAATTCCTCCTTTTTGGTTAGAAATAGCTAACCGCATATTTTATAAAAAGACCGCCGCCTGCGGTACCGGACAGGAAACGGTCTGATTACCGGATTGCTGTCGGGAGCGCTGTACTCAGAAACTGTCAGCGCTCCCCGCGTCATTATTCCCCGGATCATCCTGCTCCGGGTTGAAGATGGTGGTAAATCCCTGCATGTGATAGCGGTTGAGAAGCCGGATGTATTTTATCGCATCTGTCTTGCTCATCCGGTGCCGCACGACCTCAAACATGCCGTTGAAATAGGCGGTCGTGACAATATGGATAAAATCTTCGGTGATCAGCCCGGATTTCACGCTTTCACAGCCGATGACTTCCATGTATTTATAAGTGTATTCCATCTCGATATCTACCAGCTTATCCAGAAACGCGGAAAAGCGGGTGCCCTGCGCGCAGTCCAGAAGAAGGCAGAACTCATCGAAATGATCGTAGATAAAATCCAGCATATCGATCTGATGATTGGATGTATATTGACCCATTTCTGCACGCTGTGTATTTTCATTCAAGTTATGGAAATTCTCCTGTATCTCCAAAAACATCTCCGTGAGCTGATCCGCGGCAGGAGCAACAATCGCTTCAAAAAGCCCTTCTTTATCTCCGAAACGGGTGTAGATGGAACCGGTGCTTGTGCCGGCCTCCTGCGCAATGACCCGCAGGGAAGCATCTTTATAACCTTTCTCTAAAAATTCTTTTTTGGCGCGGGAAAGTATCGCTTCGTATACGCCTTCAATTTGTTTTGCCATAGTGGTATCATTTCCTTTCGATCAATTCATAACACTGTTTTAAAACACTGTTATGATTATAAATAATTTTAGGATATGTGTCAATAGGAGTTATCGAGATTTCAAAGAGAACTTAAAATGATAAAAGTTATTATTATTAATATTTTGGTTGACAATCAGATAACCAGTGGGTACAATTGAATTAGTTATAACTAACTAATGAATAAATCTATTTAAGGAGGTATTACTTATGTCATTAATCAACAAAGAAATCGGTGAGTTCTGTGTGCAGGCGTATCATAATAACGCATTTAAAGAAGTAAAAAAGGAAGACGTACTGGGCAGATGGAGCATTTTCTTCTTTTATCCGGCGGACTTTACTTTCGTGTGCCCGACAGAACTGGAGGATCTTGCGGAGAAATACCCGGAATTCCAGGCGGCAGGATGCGAAGTCTACTCTGTATCCTGTGATACCCACTATGTCCACAAGGCATGGCATGACGCGTCTGACCGGATCAAAAAGATTGGATATCCCATGCTGGCTGACCCGACCCATGTGATCTCAAGAGATTTTGAGGTTTACATTGAGGCAGACGGCGTGGCAGAGAGAGGGACATTTATCGTCAACCCCGAAGGAAAGATCGCGGCCTATGAGGTCAATGCGGGAAATGTGGGGCGTAACGCAGATGAACTGCTGCGCAAACTGCAGGCGTGCCAGTTCGTATATGAGCATGGCGATGAGGTGTGCCCGGCGAAATGGCAGCCGGGGGCGGAGACGCTGAAGCCGAGCCTGGATCTGGTAGGTCAGTTATAAACAAGAAGAGGCTTGAAAGAAGGGGCGGCTGTGTGCTGCCCCCGAAATAATAAAAGGCTTATTATACGAGGTAGAAAATGATGAAGGAATTATATGATGCAGTTGTGATCGGGGGCGGTCCGGCCGGACTGACTGCCGCACTCTATCTGGCGAGGGCACGTTATCGCGTTGTTGTTGTGGAAAAGGAGCAGTTCGGAGGACAGATCGTGATCACAGAAGAGGTGGTGAACTATCCGGGAGTGGAGCGCACGTCAGGGAGAGCGCTGACTGAGAGTATGCGCAGGCAGGCGCAGAATTTCGGTGCGGAATTTCTGCTTGCGGAAGTGACAGGACTTGATATGTCCGGTGATATAAAAAGAGTAAAGACCAGCCGGGGAGAGCTTTCCTGTTTCGGCGTACTGCTGGCAGCTGGAGCGCACCCGCGCATGGTGGGCTTTCAGGGGGAAGAGGAATTCCGTGGAAGAGGGATCGCCTACTGTGCTACCTGTGACGGGGAATTTTTTACCGGAAAGGACGTCTTTGTGATCGGCGGCGGATTCGCGGCTGCCGAGGAGAGTGTATTCCTGACGAAATATGCCCGGCATGTGACGATTTTGATCCGGGGGAATGGATTCAGCTGCGCGCCTGCCGCTGCAGAGCCGGCGCTGAACCATGAAAAGATCACTGTGCTCACGAATACGGAAGTGATCGAAGCGTCAGGGGAAAGGACGCTTGAATGCCTGCGCTATCGGAATGCTGTTACGGGAGAGGTCACGGAATACCGGCCGCCGGAAGGAGAAAATTTCGGAGTCTTTGTCTTTGCAGGGTATGAGCCTGCCACGGATCTGGTGAGAGGGATCGCAGAGTGTGATGAGCGAGGTTATATCGTGACAGACCGTCTGATGAAGACAAGCTGTGACGGGTTGTATGCCGCCGGGGATGTATGTATCAAACCTTTGCGGCAGGTGGTCACGGCAGTGGGAGATGGAGCTCTTGCGGCGACAGAGCTGGAGCGTTACGCGGCTGCTATGCAGAAAAAGACCGGGCTTCATCCGGAACAGCCGGCGGCAGGCATGAATCTGGAGGAAACAGGGACTGCAGAGAACGCTGTAAAGGCAGCAGAATCAGCCGGTATCTTCACTCCGGAGATGACCGCACAGTTAAGGTCAGTATTTGATAAAATGTCTTCCCCGCTGATACTGGAGCTGTACCTGGATGATACGCCCCTTTCAATGGAACTTAAGAGCTATGCGGAAGAGCTTGCCGGGCTGACAGATAAGATACAGTTGAAAGACATCCGGTTATCTGACCCGGATTCTGTTCCGGTGAAGGCGGAGGAACTGCCCTGCGTGCGGGTATGCAGGAAGGATGGAGAGTGGAGCGGCCTTGCCTTTCACGGAGTGCCCGGCGGCCATGAATTTACGTCGTTTGTCCTTGGACTTTATAACACGGCAGGACCAGGGCAGCCCCTCGATGAGAAAACGCTGGCGGACGTGCAGGCAATATCGGGCACAGTCAATATGAAGATCCTGGTCTCCCTGTCCTGCACCATGTGCCCGGAGCTGGTAACGGCTGCCCAGCGCATTGCGGCTGAGAATCCCCATGTGACGGCGGAAGCTTATGACCTTAATCATTTTCCGGCGCTCAAAGACCGGTATCAGGTGATGAGCGTCCCCTGCCTTGTGATCAATGACGGGGAAAGGGTTGTGTTTGGAAAGAAGAATGCTGAACAGCTATTGGAGCTGCTCAGCAGAAAGAAAACGGAGTAGACGCGATTCAGTGATGCATTTCGGTATTTTTGATGAAACAGGGAATATGATCCTTTGGGCGGTATAAGAATATGCCGCCCTCTCTGCTGATCTCCTGTGCTTCCCTGGTATATCCGGCGAAAAGGCTGGCCCGTTTTCCGCCATCCTGTGTGTATTCCAAAGCGGAAAACCACGGACTGCGGCTGACATGCAGACTTTCCAGCTGTGTCAGGAGAATCGTAAATATGTCATCCGGAGCAGCTCCTCCAGCGGGTGCTGACGTCTCGCTTTGATTAGACGCCAGCACCCGCTCCAGATATTTTATAAGGCCGGACGGATAGAACATGTCAAGAGACAGTATAGTTTCACGGCAGTTCTGGCATCGGGCGATCACCTCTGAAAGCAGTTCCGGCGTTATGAGAAGGAACGGGGACTGCAGCTCAAAAGTGATTTCCCAGATTTGAGTGTTCTGTGCTGCCATAGTTTTGCCTTTCCGGAGTTTACTCCAATCTCAGCAGACGTTCCGTCTTGCTTACCGACATTCTGTAGATCACGTACTGGTAGACGACAACCCCCGCGGCAACTGCAGTGAGCGCGAGCAGAGCCCGGATTTCCCCTGTGGAGAGGATTCTGTCATTGTTCCAGAGCATGAGCATCTCGTATAGAATGGAAAGCCCGACGCCTAAGACGGTTGGCAGGACGAATACTTTGCGGATTTGTCTGCGCATCAGAGCCTTTCGGTAATTAAGATCCGCGCCGAGACGTTTGATATCTTCGAATACCTGCCTGTTCGTAAGACCTACGTTCTGACTTCGTGTATAGCCGATGACTCCTACGGCTGCGATACAGATCACGAAGATGTACGCGAACATCAAAAGCCGGGTGGAAAGTTCCATCAGATTCTGCTGATCCACAAGAGGAGTCATAAGAGGATCAAACTGCCAGTCCGTGGCTTTTAACGGATTTTCCGGGTCCACGATGGCGCCGGCAAATGTCTCCGTATACTCTGCGCCTTCTCTCTCCTCGGCCGCCGCATTATAAAATTCCATCACATCCATGGAGGGGGACATCCTCTCTGCAAATTCACGGAACAGTTCATTGGAAAATGCGATCTTATCTTTCATTTCCCCTTCTGTATTAAAGAGCACCTGCGTTTCCCGGCTGCTGTCGTCAAGCCCTGCGTCAAGCCGTTCAAAGTCAGCGTCGCTTACAACAAAGCGGGCTGCGTCTCCCATGCCGCGGTTTCCGCTGATATTTAACGCCTCATAGGATACAGTGTCCACATAAGTCAGAGGCAGATAAGCGTCTTCGCTCTCGATGTAAAGCTGATCCATCTCTCCGTATTTGGTCCAGAGATTTTCGGTGGAGGTGCCTCCGATGATCTGATAGTATGATCCGGCTGGAATATCCAGACTGATCCCGGTCAGCTTCCTGAATTCAGAAGCGCTGGTTACGTCATATTTGGCATATCTCTCATAATATGTCTCTACAAGCTGGCTGTTCTCGTCCGCGTCTCTCTCAACTCCGCTTCCGAATATGCGGATGAAATCAGCTTCCCTGTAGTCTGCCACAGTGATTCCGTGCTTATTCGCCAGAGCGTCTATGTCATTCTCAGCCGGCTCATCAGCGTCATTCAGATAGCGGTAAGAAAACTCTGCCTCGTACCCCTGATCGGACACAGAACTGGTCAGGTACATCGGGAAGTATGCAATGGCGAAAAGCCCTCCGAAGAGAAGGAGCGTGATCACCAGCATGTTTCTGACAACGGATACTCCCTGGAACTTCATCATGCCGTAATCAATCAGGTTATTGTAGTATTTCTGCGGATTATGTCCGCGCTGCCGGCTGGATACCGCATATACGAGAATCCTGTAGATGCCAAAGAGGGCGGCAAGATAAAATGCGTTCATCCATGATCCGACGAACAGCCCCATTGTGTAGGCGATGATCTGTGGAAGGACCAGAGCGCAGAAAATGCCTATAAACGTAAGTACAATTCCGCTGATCAGATAAGCCTTTGAGACAGATTTCTTCATCGGCTCCTGGCGGCGCTGTTCATTGATCACCTCTATAACGTTGGTGCGTTTCATAGAGCGCCCAGCCTGAAACTGGATCATCAGAAACAGGACGAGCGCATAACATACAGAGAAGAGAAGACCGGTTACGGTGTAAGCAAACTTGCCGTCATATACATCCGATACGAGCACTTCCACCAGTTTTCCGGCAAGGAAGGCCACGACGGCTCCGGAAGCGATACCGATGGCAGAGCAGATGGACGTCATCTGAGCCAGCTCCGCGGTGAGTGATCGTTTCAGCATATGCTTTTCCGTCCCAAGGGCGAGAAAGATTCCGATCTCCCGGCTTTTATATCTTAGAAACAGCTTCGTTACATACAGGACGAATACGATGCAGCCGACAGCTGCGACTCCAAAGATCAGCCAGGCCTGCTTGGAGGAATCTCCTCCCTCAGGAAATGCTCCCTGGATCAGCGGGCTGCATATAAGAAGCAGAAAAGATGAGATCAGCATAATTGCAAATGCGACGCTGAACTGGAACTGCCGATAATCCGCTTTATTTCTTTTTCGTAATTTTCCCCACAGAATACGCAATGTCATCATTATTCACCACCATTCAAGTCTCTTAATACAGTGAGCAGCTCGTCTAAAAATTCCCTTCTGCCGCCCTTTCTTACCAGCTCAGTAAATATCTTTCCATCTTTCATCACGATCACCCGGTCACAGTAGCTGGCAGAAAAACTGTCGTGCGTCACCATAAAGGTTGTAGCGTTCAGCTTTTCCTGCGCCTCGAGGAAAGCGCCAATGACCGCTTCGCTGGAACGGCTGTCCAGGTTTCCAGTAGGCTCGTCAGCAAGGATCAGCAGCGGATCATTCATAAGAGCCCGGGCAACCGCGGTTCTCTGCTTCTGGCCGCCGGATATTTCCGCCGGATATTTCCCCGCGATCTCCGAGATGCCGAACATTTTCAGAAGCTTCTTCGCCTTCGCCTCCATCTGTTTGTAGGGCTCCTTTCGGATGACCTTAGGAACGCAGACATTTTCAAGGATTGTAAGTCCGTCCAGAAGCATGAAATCCTGAAAAACAAAACCCAGCTTCTCGTTCCTTACTTTGGCGATCTGTTTTTCATTCAGTTTAGAGAGGTTTACATCTTTTAGAGAGATACTTCCTTTATCGTAGGGAATAAAACAGGAGATGCAGTTTAGAAGAGTGGTCTTTCCGGAACCGGACGGCCCCATAACCGCTACAAACTCGCCCTCCTCCACTTCGAATGATACGTCCTTTAACACTTCATATTTTGTCTTGCCGGTCTGGTAACTTTTATAGAGATGTTCAACAGTCAGCATACTAAAGCCCTCCTTGTATTTCGTTTGGTGTGATTATATTGTAGTGAAAAAAAGGAAGAGATTGAACGGGACGTAATGTCAAGTTTGACACGCTTTATGTAATTTTCTGTAACAGTTCAGCTATAAAGTTCACTAACACTTTCTGGAAAAATGTGTCCGGAAGCGGAGCAGATATTTTGTAACGCGTATTCTGATGAAGGGAACAGGAGTTTCATGCTTCGTTCCGAAATCTGGGAAGAATCTAAGAAGCCGAAGAGTTGTTTAACAGCAAAGCGGTACGCCGGGGAACTCGTTTCACTCAGACAACCCCGCCGTACCGCTTAACAACACCTCTCCGCCTTCTAAGATCTTCCAACAGATTCCTCCAAAGGCGCATGTCCCTCCTGTTCCCTCCCTCAGATAATACGCTCAAAATATCCGCTCCGCTTCCTGCGCATTCCCAGACGGAAGTGTTACTGCCCTAAACAGAGCTGTAAAGAGAAATTTGGCGTGGCTTGGAGCCGTTCTATTGCGACAGTCTTCCGGCCGCGCCTTACTTTTGGAAGCTATAGATTCATTGACGTCCGATTTAAAAAGCCCAGAAAACAGCCCCATTTCGAGAAAGATTCTGCGGGGATGGAGGAGGGCGATGGGCGCCTTCGGAAGGGGATTAGTGAAACTTGAAGCTGCGGAGGTGGACGTTAGGACAGCAGGTGAACTTGTTTGAGCTAAAGCGAGTTGTTCACCTGCTGTCCTTGTATTTAGTCCGCATTCGCAGCTTCCTAGTTTCCCTTATCCCCTGGAGCGAAGCCCGGAGTTATCCTCCATCCCCGCAGAATACGTCTCAGAAATACCCTGTTTTCGGACGTTTTTCACAGAGGCGTTAGTGAACTTTATAGCTGTACATCTACTTGTCTTCCATTTTTCATAGTGGTATAATTTCACGGGATATAACAGGCATCGGGAGGATAGCGCCATGTTACAGCTTGCGGTCTGTGATGATGAGAAAGTATATCGCAGTGATCTTAAGCGAATTATCGGCACAGAGCTTCAGCTGTGCGGAATCGACTATCATATAGAGGAGTTTTCCAGCGGGGAGGAGCTGATAGCCGGGCTTGGCAAGGCGGACTGTCAGATCCTTTTCCTTGATATTGAGATGAAGGGGATAGATGGCGTCACGGCGGCCAGGAAGCTTCGCCAGATGAAACGCCAGATGGAGATTATCTTTGTTACTTCGTATGCTGATTTTGTGTTTCAGGGATATGAGGTGAGGGCTCTTAATTATATCTTAAAGCCGTATGATCCTGAGAAGATTGCAGAGGTTCTCCATGCGGCTCTTGAGGAGCTTGATGTGGAGGCGGAGAAGTATTTTGTTATAGAGCAGAAGAGCGGGAGCATCCGCCTGCCTCTGTCTTCTGTGAAATATTTTTCCAGTGAGCGGCGCATAGTGCATGCAGTGACTACGGATGAGGAGTACACTTTTTATGAGAAGCTCAGTGATCTGGAAACTCAGCTTCCGGAATCATTTGTGCGGATTCATAACCGGTATCTGGTACATATGAAATATCTTGATGCGATCCACCAGAATACAGCGGTGGTGGCCGGAGAGGAACTTCCGGTGAGCCGCTCGTGCAAATCTGACCTTTCCATCGCATTTGCGAAATATATGCTTCAGTAGGAGTAAAGATATATGAATTTGATATTTCTTTTAGTGGATGATATTTCTCTGCTGGCGTATTCGGCGCTGATTTTTTTGATTTTAAGGGAATTTGTGCCGCTTCGGTTTCAGAACCGGATTCTGTGGGGAATAGAGATTCTCTGTCTGCTTGTCACCTGCAATGCAATTGTGTATCCGGAGGAGATCACCGGGACAGTTGGAAGTCTGCTGGGGCTGGTGCCGATCCTGATCATCTTTCATAAAGGCGAGTGGTTTATGAAAGCCACGGCAGCGCTGATTGTCTATCCGTCGATGATGGCGGTGGCCTTCCTGCTGCAGGATATAGGGCAGAAGATATGGGAATATGGTTTCGACATGCAGATGTCTCACCAGGGGGAAAATATACTTTATCTGATATTCCGTGCGCTTAAGGTGCCGGTCTGGTACGTGATTTACCGGTATGTGAAAATCTGGGTGCCGCGGGCGATCCGGCTGCTGACCAGAAGGATGTGGCTGCTTTTATCATTGATTTCACTCGCGTCATTTATCGGGATCATTATTATCATCTATAAATGCGGATATGATGATTCCTACCTGGCGTGGCCTGCCTGCATCGCCACGCTGATTACCAGTATGGGCTGCTGTTATATCTGTACCTATATGGCGAAGATCGTCCGGTCAGAAATGGAACTGGAGACGATGCAGTACCAGAAGTCTTACTATCAGGAGATCGAGAAAAGCCAGCAGACTGTCCGCAGGATGCGCCATGATATGAAGAATCATCTGGGCGTGGCGGCAATGCTTCTGCGGGATGGAAAGTATGAAAAGGCAGAAGAATACCTGCACGGGCTGAACCAGGAGTTTGCAGTACAGGCGAAATCATACTGCCCTGATCCCGTAGTGAATGCGGTTCTGAATGCGAAAATGCAGAAAGCTCAGTCAGAAGGAATTGCCTGTGAGTATCAGGTGGATTTGCAGGAGGCACTTCCAATGGATGATATTGATCTATGCTCGCTTTTCGCCAATACGCTGGATAACGCTATTGAGGCATGCGTGAAGATACGTGATGCAAAGGAACGACGGATTTTGCTGAAAGCGCGTTGGGCAAAGGGACATTTCAGCTATGAGATCGAGAATACGAAAAAGAATTCGGTCATAGAAAAACAAGGGAATTTGGAGACAGATAAGGAGGACAGGGCCGCCCATGGAATCGGGCTGCGAAGTGTCCGGCAGATCGTGCAGAAATATGCAGGTGAGATTAAGATTGATTACACAGATGATTCATTCCGTGTGACGGTGTTGATGTAATAGTTCAGCCATAGGGCGAACTGTTAAGTATTAGAATGAGTTTTTATACAAAAATATTGCATTTTTATGCATAAGCGTGTATACTGATCTATGTTAAAGAAAAGGCGGTATATGTGCGGCGGCATGTATGCGGCCGGCAGGGGAGATGGAACGGAGTTTTGTATTTATAAAATTAAGATGGAGATGATTGTTATGATGAATTTAAAAGGAAGAAATTTTCTTACACTGAAGGATTTTACACCGGAGGAAATTACATATCTGCTGGATCTCTCGGCAGAGGTCAAGGAGAAGAAGAAAAATGGAGTTCCCGTGGATCACTGGCATGGAAAGAACGTAGCGCTGCTCTTTGAGAAAGACAGTACAAGGACGCGCTGCGCATTCGAGGTGGCGGCCCACGACATGGGAATGGGAACTACTTATCTTGGTCCTACCGGCTCTCAGATGGGAAAGAAGGAAAGCATTGAAGATACTGCGCGTGTGCTTGGAAGAATGTTTGACGGGATCGAATACCGTGGATTTGGACAGGAGATTGTGGAAGAGCTGGCAGAGTACGCAGGCGTACCGGTGTGGAACGGTCTGACGAATGAATATCATCCGACTCAGATGCTTGCGGATATGCTGACGATCCGTGAGAATTTCGGTACTCTTAAGGGACTGAAGCTGGTCTATATGGGAGACGCCCGTTACAATATGGGGAATTCCCTGATGGTGGCATGTTCTAAATTGGGACTCGACTTTGTGGCATGTACTACGAAAGACTATTTCCCGAATGCTGAGCTTGTGGCACAGTGTCAGGAGTATGCGAAAGAATCCGGGGCGTCGATCACCCTTACGGAAGACGTCAAAGAAGGGACAAAAGACGCGGACGTCATCTATACAGACGTGTGGGTGTCCATGGGCGAACCTGACGAGGTATGGGAGAAGAGAATCAAAGAACTCACTCCATATAAAGTTACAAAAGAAGTGATGGAGAACGCAAAGCAGGGCGCAATTTTCCTTCACTGCCTGCCCGCATTCCACGACCTTAAGACAAAGATTGGGAAAGAAATGGGCGAGAGATTTGGAATCACTGACATGGAAGTGACGGACGAAGTGTTTGAGTCAGAGCAGTCAAAAGTGTTCGACGAGGCCGAGAACCGGATGCATACGATCAAGGCAGTAATGATGGCGACACTGGGGATAGAAGAATAAGGGCTGTTCAGCTATTTAGCGCAATAACTCTTTCTGAGGAACACGTTCGGAAGCGGAGCGGATGTTTTGCAATATGTGTTCTGTGAAAGGAGACAGCCGTAAGACGTTCCGTTCCGGAATCCGGAAAATCTAACAGGCCGAAGAGATGTTTAAAGGCAAAGCGGCACTCCGGGCAACTCGCTCTGCTCAGACAATCCCTGCGCGCCGCTTAACAACATCTCTCCGCCCTTAAGCTTTTCAGCGGATTCCTCCAAAGTCACATCTTCCGGCTGTCTCCTTCCCCAGAAAGTATACTCAAACCGTCCGCTCCGCTTCCTGCGTATTTCCTGTCGGAAGTGTCATTGACTAAATAGGCTGAACCGCAAAGCTGGCGCGGCTTGAAGGCTTTTTGACTGCGAAAGTCTTCCCGGCCGCGCCTTACTTCTGGAAGCTATATATTCACTGACGTCCGATTTAGAAAGCCCAGAAAACAGCCCCATTTCAAGAAAGATTCTGCGGGGATGGAGGATGGCGACGGGCGCCTTCGGAAGGAGATTAGTGAAACTTGAAGCTGCGGAGGTGGACGTTAGGACAGCAGGTGAACTTGTCTGAGCTAAAGCGAGTTGTTCACCTGCTGTCCTTGTATTTAGTCCGCATTCGCAGCTTCCTAGTTTCCCTTATCCCCTGGAGCGAAGCCCGGAGCCATCCTCCATCCCCGCAGAATACGTCTCAGAGACAGCTCCTGTTTTCGGATGTTTTGCAAAAGGACGTTAGTGAATTAAATAGCTGATAAATTTTTACTTGCTCCGCGGGGAAAGGTATAATAAAATATCATTGTTACTTTTAACAGATAATGGCAGATACATAGAGACGAGGCAGGCATAAATGAGAGAGGGCATGAAAACACAGATCTCGGAAGCATTTTCCCAGCTTCTGGAAAAAGTAGACATTGATAAAATTACAGTGACCAGGCTGATTGAGGAGTGCCATATCTCCCGACAGACATTTTACTATCATTTTCATGATATTATGGACGTCCTGGAGTGGACATTTAAGCACGCGACTCAGATCCTGGTGCAGAAGAGCCTTGAAGCTCCGGATCAAAGCGTGGCGCTGATGCTGTACATAAGCTTTATAAAACAGCATCAGAATAAATTTAAAAGGCTGGTAGAGTCGAAAAAGTGGTTTCAGATTGAGGGGATGATGGTTAAGGCTGTGACAGTATATCTGGAAAATATGGCGAAGAATACGGCGCCTGATCTGGAGATCAGCTATGATGATATGCAGGTAATGCTCCGATTTTATGCGTGCGGCTTTGTAGGAGTTTTGATTCATTGCATGGAAGATAAAGCAGTCAATGAAGAACGGCTCATTCATCAGATTGACCGGATTATCACTGGCAAGATGTTTCCCGGAAAACATGAATAGATTACATCAGAAGAGTGGCAGTGCAGGGAGGAGCTTAAAAGCCCCTCCCGCTGTATTTTGTCTCCGCGAGTCTGCAGAGCTTGGCTGTCAGTTCCATATAATGTTTATACAGAATTCCAAACCGGTGAATATAACCTTTCTGCCATGGCTTAGAACGTCCGCAGAAGTGGAGAATTGCCGTATTTTTCATGATCCAGTTCATATCACACACTCCACCGCTTCTTAAAAGATAATTATTGTAATTACGCGCGTCGTAGTTCCAGATGGAATCTTCGATCTCCAGAATACGGGAACCGTATACGGCGTTTAAGACATCCTGGTCCGGAAGCAGCAGTTCTTTTCCGTGTTCCCTCACATAGTGAAAAAGTTCCTCCGATTTGATTTCTTCTTTTGCTCTGTCAAGATCTATCAGAAGTACTCCTGAGTTGTAATAATTATGGTCTGTGCCGAGACGGAGCTGGTTAATGCTGTTGGCCAGTTCTGTCTTTCCGGTGTGGGCTGCCGCCGCGAAGAGATTCCCCTTGAGATCTGTCTCCCACAGAGGGAGAAGGGGATTGATGACCAATATGTCCGGATCCAGATATATAATGCGGTGTATGGTTTCAGGAAGAAACCTGGCTGCCAGGAGACGATAATACATCTCGCGCGGATACTGTGCGCTTACCGGAGCTCCGGTGAAAACGGTATCATCGATCAGAACCGGATGAAAACGAAATCCAAACAGCCGGCACTGACGTTCAACCGGTTTTAGCTCACTGTCTTCTATTCCACTGTGCATCAGCCAGATATCGGCTTTGACGCCCGGCTGGTTGATGCAGATGGACGTGAGAAGAACCTGCAGCCGGGGGAGATAGTTCTTATTTAAAGTTATGAGAATCTGTATCGAATCCTGAGGATGGGGCATTATCTGGTTCATATTTGATATTACTCCTTTTTAATTTCAACAGTTCAGCCATCTGTTGCTTACAATTTGTGCATGCCTGTGGCTTCTGTTATGAGGACGATTCCTGTAATGATCAGGTAAGCCGCAAGTATATAGTTCAGCGTGAGAGCTGAGACAAAGGGAAGCAGCAGGAATATAACCGCAAGTATAATGTTGAGGATTCCGCCAAAGGTCAGGAAACCTGTATTGCGGACGCGGAAGCATTTTAGTCTTGACGCAAAGGATATTTTCTGTGCTCCGCTGAAAATCAGCAGGAATGCCAGCATGAATGTAATAACCTGGACAGTAAGTGCTACAGGCATAAACAGCAGCATTATGCCGATCAAGATATTCAGAATACCGGATATAATCAGCATGCCATCTTTAAAGTAATTGGTCATAGAAGCATATGCCACGAAATGATAGATCCCGACCACTATCACGGCAGCAGCGGCCAGGTACTGTATTACTGCAAAGATCCTGATTGGAAACGCAGCGGTAAGAATGCCGGCGATAATCAGGACGGCGGCAATAATAAAATATGCTGTGCGGATCTTTTTTCTTCCACTGTTATAGTTGTCAATGAGTTCTTGTACATAATCAAAATCTGAATCAAAAAACCATTTCATAAATCATCACTCCTTGATTTCAATATAGCCGATAGACATAATTTTCACCACTTATAATTTCCGTTCTGTGTCTTTACAAAACCCGGGATATGTCAAAAATTTTTACAGAACTTGAATTTTGTAAAGACAGATTTTTAAAATTGAGAGTCGAAATCAACTATTCTTTCTGTTATATAAAAAATGTAAGGTCTGTAAATCGCAGAAAGAGAAAGGAGGGCGTCTTTTCATGAAGATGGATGATAGTATCTTTGCGGTTAAGCTGTGTGAAATGGAAGAACAGTACGGAAAACTACAGTGCAGAATCCGTGTCTGTGAGCAGGGAGGAAGGGAGAAAATCCACGCTGCGCTCCTGAAAGCGGAAGATGAATATAAAGAAAATGAGCTGTTGCTGGAAGAGCGGGCCAGAGCATGCAGATCTAAGGCGGTGGCAAGACTCTCCGAGGCTCAGCTCGAATACAGCCGCAGGACAAAGGAACTGATGAAAAGGCAGATTCCGGAAGATGTACATTCGGAAGAAAGCACAGCGGAAGAGGATGAAAAAGAGGCCGGTATGCTGTATGCGGAATTCGCCATGGACTTTGCAACGCTTGCCGTACAGCAGGCGATGATATCAGCGCTGTCCGCGCTTGACAAAGAGGGAACTGCTGAAGCAACGGCGGAGAAAACTAGGGAGGAAGTAGGATGCAGGAAGTAAAAAAACCAAGAAAACCACTGATTTCATATTATGTGATTGTATTAGGTATACTGCTTTTATTTAACTTCATATTTATGCCGTGGGCGGCAGAGCGTCAGGTTAAAGAAGTAGGATATGAGACATTCATGGATATGACAGAAGATAAGGATATCGGTCAAGTTGAGATTGATCAGTCGGACAACGAGATTGTCTTTACGAATAAGGCCGGCGACAAAATCTATAAGACCGGTATGGTTGAAGACACGGATCTGACGCAGAGACTCTATGAGTCGGGAGCAAAATTCTCTGGAAGGATTATCGAACAGGCATCGCCTTTGGTAACATTTCTATTGTCGTGGATTCTCCCGATCGTAATATTTATCGGAATCGGGCAGTATATGTCAAAGAAACTGGTGAGCAAAGCAAGCGGCGGCCCGAACTCTATGATATTCGGCATGGGGAAGAGCAATGCAAAGGTTTATGTGAAATCCTCGGAAGGCATTCGGTTTGACGATGTGGCCGGTGAGGATGAGGCAAAGGAGAATCTTTCTGAAATCGTAGATTATCTGCATAATCCGGGAAGATATAAGGAAGTCGGAGCCTCCATGCCAAAGGGCATTCTCCTTGTGGGACCTCCTGGAACCGGTAAAACGATGCTGGCAAAGGCGGTCGCCGGTGAAGCGAATGTGCCGTTCTTCTCCATGTCCGGATCCGAGTTTGTAGAAATGTTTGTCGGTATGGGAGCTTCCAAGGTGCGCGACCTGTTTAAGCAGGCAAAAGAGAAAGCGCCCTGTATCGTCTTTATTGATGAGATCGACGCCATAGGACAGAAGCGTGACGGACGTGTGGGCGGCAATGACGAGCGCGAGCAGACTTTAAACCAGCTCCTTACTGAGATGGACGGATTTGAGACAAATAACGGAGTTATTATCCTGGCGGCGACGAACCGTCCGGAATCTCTGGATCCGGCCCTTACAAGACCGGGCAGATTCGACCGGAGAGTTCCGGTGGAGCTTCCGGATCTGAAAGGGCGTGAAGAGATACTGAAAGTTCACGCTAAGAAAGTGAAGCTGGATGAGACAGTTGATTTATCAGTGATTGCCAGGATGGCGTCTGGAGCCTCCGGAGCGGAACTTGCCAATATCATCAATGAGGCGGCTCTGCGGGCTGTGCGGGAAAACAGAAATTATGTAACTCAGGCGGATCTGGAAGAGAGTATTGAAGTAGTCATTGCGGGGTATCAGAAGAAAAACGCAATCCTTACAGACAAGGAGAAAAAAGTAGTCGCTTACCATGAGATCGGGCACGCTCTGGTTGCGGCAAAGCAGACGAATTCAGCTCCGGTTCAGAAGATTACGATTGTTCCGCGTACCTCCGGCGCGCTGGGGTATACCATGCAGGTGGAGGAAGGAAATCATTACCTGATGACCCAGGAGGAGCTTGAAAATAAGATTGCAACGCTAACAGGAGGCCGTGCTGCGGAGGAACTTGTATTCCACACTTCATCAACAGGGGCGTCCAATGATATCGAGCAGGCAACGAAGCTGGCCCGATCCATGATCACCAGATATGGCATGAGCAAAGACTTTGATATGGTGGCAATGGAGACTGTGAATAACCAGTACCTCGGAGGAGATACTTCACTTGCCTGCTCTGCGGAAACACAGGCAGAGATTGACCGGCAGGTCGTGGAACTGGTGAAAAAGCAGCATAAGAAAGCGGCTGAGATTCTGGAAGAGAACCGGGATAAACTGGATGAGCTGGCGGATTATCTCTATGAGAAAGAGACGATCACAGGGGAGGAGTTTATGAAAATACTTGCCGCGTAATGATGGAGATTGATTGACATAAATAGTACAGAAGAGAAAGGCGGAATAAGAAATGGGAAAATATACCGAAGCGGATGGTTTTTGTAGATAAATTCATGCCAAAGTACTGGTATGCGAATCAGAGAAACCAACTGCAGCGTGCTCTGGGCGATTCTGCTTGATCCGACCGTGCGCAGAAAAGATGAACTGAAAAAACGCGGCGCCATACAGGATTTCATTCCTGAATGGTGCCGCGGCACAGTGCTAAGAATCTTTTTAAGACCGGATGGTCATTATCATATCTGTAGTATACTCCGAAGGAGAGCGGAGGAATATCTGTGACAGGGACATAGCACAGATCCGTCTCTCTTGCCGGGATGATATCCGGATATAAAGTGTAGCCAATCCGGGCCTTTACAAGAGTGATAGCACCCTCAAGGTTGTCGGAAAAATACCTCTGCTCAGGCGAGTGCTTCAAAAGCTGGCGGTGCTGTATGGAGAAAATGGAATTAGAAAGCTGCCGGGGCGAGCAGACGATAATATTTCCGAAAATCTGCTTTTTAGTAATTGTTTTATACTGTGCCAGCGGATGCTCAGGTGAGCAGATGCAGGCAATCGGGGCAGAACAGAGCTCTCGGAAACAGAGAGAAGTTTTCTTCTGCTCCTCTTTTATTCCAAAAGCAGCATGAATCTGTTTGTTCTCAATCAGGCTGAGGAGGGTGGGGAACGGAACCCTTCGGATAGACGGGCGCAGAAGAGGATACTCCTCCGACAGCTTCTGGATAATCGGGGGCAGCAGATTCAGCTCCATAAGATTGTGACAGCCGATCTCAAAGGGCATGAAATGTTCGTGTTTGCTCAGCCGTTCCTTCGCGGAAAGGGCAGTCTTTAATATCAGTTCCGCGTCAGGCAGAAACTGAAGGCCTTCCTGCGTAATGGAGACACTTTTGCTCGTGCGCTTAAACAATTTAACCCCGAGCTCCTCTTCCAATGCCTGGATCTGATGGCTGACGGCGGGCTGAGTGATCTTAAGCTCCTCGGACGCCCGTGAAAAGTTCAGATGTTCCGCTACGGCGACAAAGCATTCCAGCTGTATAGTGTTCATCAAAATCCTCCTTTGTGAGTCTGTTCCCTCAGTCTATAACAGGAATATGGCTTTGTCAAATACAGCTGATTTGACAAAGCCATATTCCTGTTATAGACTGAAAATAAATCTGCGACAGACAATTATTTTATGGAGGAATATAAGTATGGACAACAGATATAGAAGAGATCATGAGATGGCGTATTATTCGGATGAAAGTGTTGTGAAGGAGCAGGAAGCTGCGTGATTCTTCCGGGCGTTACAATAGGAAATAACGCGGTAATCGGAGCGGGAAGCGTAGTGACAAAGGATATCCCGGACAATGTGTGCGCGGCCGGGAATCCGTGCAGGGTGATCCGTGAGATTACGGAGGAGGACAGGCCGTATTACTTCAAAGATAGAAAATTCGATGATGAAATATGGGCTAAAATTATATAAGAAACCCCATTATTTAAAGAAAAATATTTGAAAATAATGAAAATAATGATATACTTATGAAATCGGGGATGCCCACTGACGCAGGCGGCATCCCTTTCACGTAAGAAAGGGGGAACTGATATGGCAGGTACATTAGAATATGAAGAATTGAATAAAGATCTTGAGATTGTCGACGGCCACGCGGTGAAAGCCCCCGAAGATTATCAGGATCCCGAGGAACTCTATCAGGCATTGATTGACAGAGTCAGAAAGTACCATCCTTCCACAGATATCTCTATGATTGAGAAGGCGTATAAGATCGGGAGGGAAGCGCATAAAGATCAGGTAAGAAAATCGGGAGAACCATATATTATTCATCCGCTCTGGGTGGGAATCATCCTTGCGGATCTGGAGATGGATAAAGAGACCATCGTAGCGGGGATGCTTCACGATGCGGTGGAAGATACAGATATGACGCTGGACGATATCAGCCGGGAATTTGGCGAGGAAGTCGCCCTTCTGGTTGACGGCGTCACAAAGCTGGGACAGCTCAATTATTCTCAGGATAAGCTGGAAGTGCAGGCGGAGAACCTGCGGAAGATGTTCCTGGCGATGGCAAAGGATATCCGCGTCATCATTATTAAACTGGCGGACCGTCTTCACAATATGCGTACGCTGGAGTTCATGACTCCGGAGAAGCAGCAGGAGAAGGCCCGGGAGACGATGGACATCTATGCGCCGATTGCGCAGCGGCTCGGTATTTCAAAGATCAAAACAGAGCTTGACGATCTTTCTTTAAAGTACTGGAAGCCGGACGTATACTATCAGCTGGTAAAGGATCTGAACGCCAGAAAGACAGAGCGGGAGGAGTTTGTCCAGCAGATTGTAGCGGAAGTGAAAAAGCATATGGAGAATGCACACATCAACGCCAAAGTTTACGGGCGTGTGAAGCATTTCTTCAGTATCTATAAGAAGATGGTGAATCAGAATAAGACGCTGGATCAGGTGTACGACTTGTTTGCAGTCCGGATTATCGTCGATTCTGTAAAGGACTGTTATGCGGCCCTGGGAGTGATCCACGAGATGTATACTCCGATCCCGGGACGCTTCAAGGACTATATTGCCATGCCGAAGCCGAATATGTATCAGTCGCTCCACACCACGCTGATCGGACCGACAGGCCAGCCCTTTGAGATCCAGATCCGCACGGAGGAGATGCATAAGACTGCGGAGTATGGTATCGCGGCCCATTGGAAATATAAAGAGGGCGCGGATGCGGCCAAGAGCATGGAGTCCCAGGAGGCGAAGTTAAACTGGCTCAGACAGATTCTGGAATGGCAGCGGGATATGTCCGACAACAGGGAATTCTTAAGTCTGTTAAAAGGAGATTTAGACCTGTTTGCTGAGGATGTTTACTGCTTTACGCCGAACGGTGATGTGAAGAACCTGCCCAATGGATCCACGCCGGTGGATTTTGCTTATGCGATTCACTCGGCAGTGGGCAACAAGATGGTGGGAGCCCGCGTCAATGGAAAGCTGGTCAATATAGACTATAAGATCCAGAACGGGGACCGGATTGAGATTTTAACCTCTCAGAATTCAAAAGGACCGAGCCGGGACTGGCTGAATATCGTCAAGAGTACCCAGGCAAAGAACAAGATTAACCAGTGGTTCAAGAAGGAGTTTAAGGAAGACAACATTGTCCGGGGCAAGGAACTGATTACGTCCTACTGCAGGAGCAAGTCCATTAACCTGCAGGATGTGCTGAAACCGAAATATATGCAGATCGTGCAGAAGAAGTACGGCTTCCGGGACTGGGACGCTGTGCTGGCGGCAATCGGGCACGGCGGCCTGAAAGAGGGTCAGGTTGTGAACCGGCTCTATGAGGAGTACGAGAAGGAACACAGGAAAGAGATCACGGATGAAAATATTCTGGAGAAGATCTCTGAGGCGAACAGCAAGAAGGTGCACATCGCCAAATCAAAGAGCGGTATCGTGGTTAAGGGAATCAACGATATGGCTGTGCGCTTCTCCAAGTGCTGCAACCCGGTGCCAGGGGATGAGATCGTGGGATTCGTCACGCGGGGAAGGGGGATGTCCATCCACCGCACGGACTGTGTAAATATGCTTCACCTCTCAGATGCGGAGAGGGAGCGTCTGATTGATGCGGAGTGGGAGGATACTTCGGAGACAGACGGCGGCGGCCAGTATCTGGCGGAGCTTAAGATGTATACGGCTGACCGCCAGGGGATGCTCATGGATATTACACGTGTGTTCACAGAGAAAAAGATTGATGTGAAGTCTATGAATATCCGTACAAGCAAGAAAGGAACCGCTACGATTGATACCGGATTTATCGTGCGAGGGCGCGAGGAGCTGAACTCTGTGATTGAAAAGCTGCGCCAGCTCGAAGGAGTGATTGACATTGAGCGCACCACGGGCTGAGCAGGCTTAAGCATAGTCGGCAGCGACCATACCACGGGATAACAGGAGCTAAAAAAGTGATAAAGATAGAGAAATTTGTACTCGGCCCGGTAGGGACGAACACTTATATTGCAAGAAATGAAGAGAACAAGGAGTGCTTTCTGATTGATCCGGCGGCTTGCCCGCCAGAGCTGGTAAGCCATATTACAAATGAGGGGCTGACGGTGAAGGCCGTGCTTCTGACGCACGGCCACTTTGACCACATCATGGGAGTGGACGGCGTTATAAAAGCTTTCCATGTCCCGGTCTATGCATATACGGGAGAAAAGGAACTGCTCGAAGATGCTTATATGAATTCTTCCGCGACTATGCTGGGCAGCCCGTATACTTTTTCCGGTGCGCAGTACATGGACGACGGACAGGAGATGGAGATTGCGGGATTTCAGATCCGGGTGCTCCACACTCCGGGACACACTTCCGGCGGATGCTGCTATTATCTTCCGGATGAAGGCGTTCTGTTCAGCGGGGACACACTTTTTCACGCCTCAGTGGGCAGGACAGATCTCCCAACAGGAAGTATGGGACAGCTTGTCCGTTCGATTCGCGAGAAGCTGTTTGTCCTGCCGGATGAGACAAAAGTGTATCCGGGACACATGGAAGAGACTGAGATAGGATATGAGAAGAAGTACAATCCGTTTCTGTGAGTGGGGGCGTCATGATCGAAATCGCATGTAAAAAGAATAAATTCACTTATAATGTATACCACATTACAAAAGCATTTTTCCCAAATGAAGAGATCACACAGAAGGTGGATGAAAAGCAGGAATCTCTCGTGGAGCTATATCTCCCGGGAGGGTCTTGCTTTTCCATTGCCCGGGAAGAAATCGCGGACGAACTTCCACATGGACTTCCGCAGGGGATCCCGGATGGCCGGGGCGGAAGCGTTAGTGTATCCGGTAAGGCGGAGGCCTTTCGGAACATCTCTGAGGAAGAGATGGGGCAGGCGGAAAAACGTGCAGTGACCCGACAGTTATACCGGTATCTTTTGAAAGAGACAGGGCGTCCGCTTGCGTGGGGAACACTGACGGGCGTCCGGCCCACCAAACTGATCATGCAGATGGTGGAAAGCGGGAAAACCAGGGAAGAAATCACAGGATTTCTGGAGAAAGAATATTTTGTGACCCGGGAAAAAGCAGAACTGGGTTATGAAGTCGCTTGCAGGGAGAAAGAACTTCTCTCCCGGCTCAGGCATAAGGGCGGATTCAGCCTGTACGTGGGAATCCCGTTCTGTCCCAGTGTGTGCTCCTACTGTTCGTTCAGTTCATCTCCCATCGATGTGTGGAAAGACCGGGTGGAGAGCTATCTGGAAGCCCTGGAAAAAGAGCTCCGGGCTATCGGCGAGATGTCGGGAGACAGGGCGCCGGATACTGTTTATATTGGCGGGGGAACGCCCACTACACTGGAAGCGCATCAGCTTGACCGGCTGCTCACAGTGATTGAGGAATGCTTTGACTTAAGCCGGACGGTGGAATTTACTGTCGAGGCGGGAAGACCGGATAGTATTACAGAGGAGAAGCTCCTGGCGCTGCGGAGGCATCCTGTGACGCGGATCTCGATCAATCCGCAGACCATGCAGCAGAAGACGCTGGATCTGGTGGGGCGGCGCCACACGGTGGAACAGGTGTATGACGCCTTTTATCTGGCAAGAAAGCTTGGGTTTGACAATATCAATATGGATCTGATTGCAGGGCTCCCGGGGGAGGCTGCGGCAGACATGGAAGATACGCTTTCGCAGATAGAGAAGCTGCATCCGGACAGCCTGACGGTTCACTCGCTGGCAATTAAGCGGGCTGCAAGGTTCGGTCAGGAAGGAAGAACCACGGATCTTCACACAGAGATTTCCCAGATGGTGGACGATGCGGCGGCGTGTGCCAGGAAGATGGGACTTGCACCCTATTATCTGTATCGCCAGAAGAATATCGCGGGGAATTTTGAAAATGTGGGTTATGCAGAACTTGACAAAGCAGGAATTTACAATATACTGATTATGGAAGAAAAGCAGACGATCCTTGCGGCGGGAGCGGGAGCCTCGACTAAGATCCTCCTGCGGGAGCCGATCCGTACAGAGAAGGGAAAAGAGATCGATCTGGTTCATGTGGAGAACGTGAAAAATATCACGGAATATATCAGCAGGATTGATGAAATGATAGAACGAAAAGGAGAATGGTTATGGCATTAAAAAAGAAACCAGTGACCGGCATGAAAGACATGATGCCCGCTGAGATGGAGATCAGGGATTATGTCATCGGTCTGATTAAAGAGACATATAAGAGCTTCGGCTTTTCCTCTATGGAAACTCCCTGTGTGGAGCACATCGAAAACCTGTGCAGCAAGCAGGGCGGGGATAATGAGAAGCTGATCTTCAAGATCTTAAAGCGCGGTGAAAAATTAAAAATCGCTGAGGCGAAGGAAGAGGCGGATCTTGTGGACGGAGGGTTAAGGTATGACCTGACAGTTCCGCTTTCCCGTTATTATGCGAACCATGCCAATGAACTGCCGTCTCCTTTCAAAGCGCTGCAGATGGGGAATGTATGGCGCGCGGACCGGCCGCAGCGGGGAAGGTTCCGCCAGTTCATGCAGTGTGATATTGATATTCTGGGAGAACCGTCCAACTTAGCTGAGATCGAGCTGATCCTTGCTACAACGGCACTTCTGGGGAAACTGGATTTCCACAACTTTACGATCCGCATCAATGACCGCCGCTTCTTAAAGGCTATGGCGGCTTACAGCGGATTCGCGGAGGAAGACTATGACAGCGTGTTCATTACGCTGGATAAGATGGACAAGATCGGACTGGACGGCGTGGCGGCAGAGCTTAAGGAGAATGGCTATGCAGAAGAATCGGTTGAGAAGTATTTACAGCTTTTTAAAGAGATTACGAACGATGTGGCGGGCGTACGCATGTGCAAGGAGAAACTGGAAGGCTATCTCGCGCCTGAGGCGGCAGATTCCCTGGAAATGATCATCACAAGCGTGGAGCAGGAGAAGGAAGCGGACTTTAAGATGAGCTTTGATCCGACTCTTGTGCGCGGCATGTCTTATTATACCGGCACGATTTTTGAGATTTCTATGGACGAATTCGGCGGGTCTGTCGGCGGCGGCGGACGTTATGATAAGATGATCGGGAAATTTACCGGTCAGGATACTCCGGCCGTAGGATTTTCTATCGGGTTCGAGAGAATTGTCATGCTGCTTATGGAACGCGGATATAAAGTTCCGACAAGCCGGCCGAAGAAGGCGTTCCTTCTGGAGAAGAAGCTGCCCCAGGAGAAGCTGCTCGCCGTGCTTGAAGAAGCGCGCAAAGAGCGTGAGGCAGGATACCAGGTGATGATTGCGAATATGAAGAAGAACAAGAAGTTCCAGAAGGAACAGCTCGCAGAACAGGGATATACAGATATTACGGAGGTGTACAATGGCTGAGTCGATGCAGGGCTTAAAGAGAACCCACCGCTGCGGTGAGCTCTCAGCGGCAAATGTAGGAGAAAAAGTAACTGTCATGGGATGGGTGCAGAAGAACAGGAATAAAGGCGGACTGGTATTCACTGACGTGCGCGACCGTTCCGGCATCATCCAGGTTGTGTGCGAAGAGGGAAAAACAGATGCAAAGCTTCTTGAAAAAGCGGCCTCTCTGCGCTCGGAGTATGTGGTGGCAGTTGTGGGAGAAGTCGCAAAGCGCTCCGGTGCGGTGAATGATAAGATCGCGACAGGTGAGATTGAGGTGATTCCGGAGGAGCTTAGGATTCTCTCAGAGTCTCTGACGCCGCCTTTCCCGATTGAAGAAAACTCAAAGACAAAGGAAGAAGTGCGCTTGAAATACCGTTACCTTGATCTGCGCAGGCCGGATCTTTACAGAAATCTGCTGATGAAGAGCCGGGTGATGACTCTGACCCGGCAGTTCTTCACAGAAGAAGGGTTCCTGGAGATCGAGACCCCTATGCTTGGAAAGACGACCCCGGAAGGCGCCAGAGACTACCTTGTGCCGAGCCGTATCCATCCGGGATGCTTTTACGGGCTCCCTCAGTCTCCGCAGCTCTACAAGCAGCTCCTGATGTGCTCGGGAATGGACCGCTATATCCAGATCGCGAGGTGCTTCCGCGATGAGGATCTCCGGGCGGACAGACAGCCGGAGTTTACCCAGATTGATATGGAGCTTTCCTTTGTAGATGTGGACGATGTAATCGATGTAAATGAAAGATACCTGGCGAAGATATTTAAAGAAGTGTTGGATGTGGATGTACAGCTTCCGATCCAGCGGATGACCTGGCAGGAGGCTATGGACCGTTTCGGATCGGACAAGCCGGATCTGCGATTTGGCATGGAGCTTGTTGACGTGACCGACGTTGTGAGAAAATGTGGATTTGGAGTATTCACAGGAGCAATTGAAAATGGCGGAACCGTGCGCGGTATCAACGCGAAAGGCCAGGGGTCAATGCCGAGAAAGAAAATAGATAAACTGACTGCATTCGTGAAAGACTACGGCGCAAAGGGACTGGCATACGCAGCCATCCAGGAGGATGGCACAGTGAAGTCTTCCTTTGCCAAATTCATGAGTGAGGATGAGATGTCCGCTCTTGTTTCCGCGATGGGCGGAGAGCCGGGCGATCTGCTTTTGTTTGCGGCAGATAAGAATAAGGTAGTGTGGGATTCTCTTGGGGCGCTCCGCGTGGAGCTGGCAAGAGAACTTGACCTTCTGGATAAAGATGAATTCCGCTTTGTCTGGATCACAGAGTTCCCACAGTTCGAGTGGAGCGACGAGCAGAACCGCTATCTGGCGATGCACCATCCCTTCACCATGCCAATGGAAGAAGATCTTCCGCTGCTTGACGCCGGAGAGCTTGGAAAAGTGCGCGCGAAGGCGTACGATATCGTGCTTAATGGAAATGAGATCGGCGGTGGAAGCGTCAGAATTCATCAGGACGACATCCAGGAGAAGATGTTTGAGGCGCTGGGCTTTACAAAAGAGCAGGCTTACAGCCAGTTTGGCTTCCTTATGGAGGCGTTCAAATACGGCGTGCCGCCTCACGCAGGACTGGCGTATGGACTGGACCGCCTTGTTATGCTCATGGCAAAACAGGACAGTATCCGTGACGTGATTGCATTCCCGAAGGTAAAAGACGCATCATGTCTTATGACAGAAGCTCCGACGCCGGCGGACGCAAAACAGCTGGAGGAACTGGGGCTGGCGGTTGTGGCAGAAGAAAATTAAATCTGCAGCTCGGCTGTGACATGTACTGAGCAAGGTTCGAAAATCATAGTTTACAAATAGCGCAGGCTGATAAGCCAATGTTTTAAGAGAGAATCCTGTTTTGCGGGGTTCTCTTTTTTCAATAAGAAACCGCGGTTCCAAAGGAGGTACATTAGTGTGCGGAAAATATGCATATACTAATAGGGAAAACGCCCTGCGGGCCGGATTTCGGATCTCTTTGGGATCATGATAATATGACATGCAAAGTCCGGTCAGACAGGGATGTATTATAAAAACGGGAAAGGAAAAGCGTATGAGAGAGAAAATGTACTCAAAGGATATCTTATTGATTCTGGCGGCCAGCTTCTTTTATTTTGCAAGCCCGATGTTGGTGACGCCTCTGATTACCGGTTTTTCCGGAAGTATAGGAGCGTCGGCCGCCCTAATGGGAATCATCGGAGGAATGATGAATCTGTGTTCCCTGTTCTGCCGTCCCTTAGTGGGAAACCTTGCGGATAAAATCAGTAAATATAAAGTGTCCTTCATAGGCGCGGGGCTGATGACACTGTCCTGTATTGGATATATTGTGTCTGTATCTCCGGCGATGGTTGTGGCGGCGAGGATTATAAACGGTGTGGGGTTTGCCTGCTGTTCGGTCTGCATGTCTACATGGATGTCCAATATGCTTCCCAGAGAAAAGGTCGGATCTGGCATGGGCCTGTATGGGATGATGAACGCGCTTGGAATGGCTGTGGCTCCGGGGATCGGAGTAAGCGTATATCAGATGTTCGGCTATCGTACGGCATTTGTGATTGCTTTGATCTTTTCTGCGCTGACTGGCGTGATTATACAGTTTATAAGTGATAAAGGAGAGCCGGGGCACAGGGATAAATCCGCGCAGGAAGAGCAAGGAAAGCGGGAAGGCCTTCGGCTGGTGGAAGTGAAAGTGCTCCCGATTGCCGCGATCATTATGCTGTTTGCGATTCCATATTGTGCGACCCAGTCATTTATTGTGAGTTATACGGAGGCTAGAAAACTGTCGGTGGAGGTCAGCCTGTTTTTCCCACTCTATGCTGCTGTGCTTCTTGTCCTTCGCTTTACGCTGAAAAGTCTGTTTGACAGGCTGCCTTTCCGAACTTTCCTTCTTGGAAGCGCCGGGAGCGCTCTCCTTGGAATTACTCTTCTGGGACTAATGAAAAATAATATTGTAATGTTTTTCGCTGCGCTGTTTATGGCGGGAGGCTATGGAATCATGAGTTCTGTCTGCCAGTCTACGGCCATTCTCCGCGCGGGAAAAGAGAGAAGAGGATTGGCAAACAGTACTTATTATATCGGACTGGATCTGGGGATGACGCTGGGACCGGTGATTGGAGGATTCCTCTATGGACACTTGGATATCCGGCTGTTCTATCCCGCACTGCTTGTTACAGTTCCGCTGGCGCTGGCAGTGTATGTTCTGACGATGAGAAAAAAGTGAAGTATGATTATTGGACGTGAATATTTTGCGTATTGATTCGGTTTTTCATTCTTCCGTATCCTGCGGTATAATATCAGAAAAACATCCAAAAAAGAAAAACGGCAAACATGAGTGAAATGTAAAAACAAAATTTGTCAGAATTGTATGAATTGTCTGAAATAAATAAAAAACAGAAAAAACATTGACAATTACTTCCGGGGGTGGTAAGATAGCACCTGTCGCTGAGGACAGGGACTTGAAAAACCGCAGAAAATCAGCCCGGCCGGAGATGCGGAGGCAGAACGTCCGGAGGGAGGAGAGCGGGAAGAAAAGCGCCTGAAAGCGTTGGCTGAAAAATGGAGGGGAGACGGCTGGAAATGAGGCCGGACGCAGCCTTCAAAAACAACGAAAAAAGTTGTTGACAACGCAGTGCTGATGTGATAACCTATACAGGCTGTCGCTTGAAGCGGACCGCAAGGAAAGCAGATAAGCGAAACAGAAAAATAAAAAAGTTCTTGACAAAGCGGAACGGATTTGATAGAATATCAAAGCTGTCGCTTGAAAAGAACGACAGGAACCTTGATAACTGAACAATAGACAACAACCCTTGAAAATTTC
>CALWTQ010000008.1 GCA_944384505.1 uncultured Mediterraneibacter sp. | reverse complement strand
AGATGAGATATCCCATAACGTCAAGTTAGTAAGACCCCTTGAAGACGACGAGGTAGATAGGGCAGAGGTGGAAGTGCAGTAATGCATGGAGCTGACTGTTACTAATAGGTCGAGGGCATAACCAAAGCGGGAATAGGTAAGATGGATGATGATTCTTTGTATGTAGTTTTGAAGGTATACTTCAATAATTAAATATTCCTCCTTAGCTCAGTCGGTAGAGCATTCGGCTGTTAACCGAAGTGTCGTTGGTTCAAGTCCAACAGGGGGAGCTCAAAAAGCCTGTAAATTCAACGTTTACAGGTTTTTTTTCTCTTCCAATCAGATACATAAGCAAACCACTGGAATTTTTTGTGCTGTCCCTGCGGAGCGTAGTTCTGTGGATTGCCTGCGGGCTGGCCGCCTTTTTTTCAGCACAATATCGTCTGCTTTGTGATGTACCACCCCACGTCTGTCCAGCGGGAGTCATCGTTTGCCACGGCGTCAGCAACAGGATTGATAAGATCCATCTCGACATTATACGGATCGTCTTTGACAGGGGTTTGGCCGCTTTTAATAAAAGATACTATTTCATACCGTCCTTATCCGGCCCTTTTTATTGTACAAATACTGCGTTTGGGGTATAATGGCAGATATAGAAGAAAGGAGGGGATAATATGGCAGGAATAAGAGATGTGGCAAAGAAAGCACACGTAGGAGTAGGAACCGTTTCACGTTATTTGAATAAAAGCGGATATGTATCAGAGGAGAGCAGAGAAAAGATTGAAAAGGCAATTCGAGAACTGGATTATCAGCCCAATGAGCTTGCAAGGAACTTATATCACAATCGATCTAGTATTATTGGGGTAATCGTTCCGGATCTGGAGCATCCGCTTTTTTCGAAGCTTAGCAAGTATATTGAGATAAAACTGTATGAGAAAAATTATAAAACTTTAATTTGCAATACAGTAGGAGTCAGCAATCGTGAGAAGGAATATCTCGGTATGCTGGAGAGAAATGTGGTAGATGGGATTATTGTGGCAGCACATACACTGCAGAGTGACGAATACTTAAAGATAAACAGACCTATACTTGCTATGGATAAGGACTTTAAAGGACAGATTCCGCTGATTCATTCGGATCATAAAAAAGGAGGACGCATAGCAGCGGAGGCAATGATTCAGGCAGGCTGTAAAAACATTCTTCAGTTTACGCCGTCTTCAAAAGTATCTACACCATCTAATCAACGTCATATTGTATTTGAGGAGATATGCAGAAAACAAGGGGTTCGAGTTACTACAATTGAAACAAACTGGAATTTGTTTACGAATAGTTATTACCGACAGTATATGAAAGAAGAGATTGATAAATATGTGGATATCAATTTCGATGGTGTATTTACTGCTGACATTCCAGCAATTGCTTGCATGACTGTTCTGAAGAAAAAGGGATACCGTATTCCAGAGGATGTAAAGGTTATGGGCTATGATGGAGTAGATGAGATCTATATGACAGATCCTCCGCTTACTTCTATTGCTCAAAATATCCCTGAGCTTGCAGAACGCTGTGTTGATACGATTCTAAATATTATCGAAGGAAAAAAATATGAAAAACACCAAATCTTAGACGTGAAATTAATAAAAGGAAGTAGTTTGTAATTATTGTATATTATATACAAAGTACGATGCAAAAAATACGTTTTATGGGGGAGAAATTGTAAATAATTTATGAAATAGTAGTAGTTTTGAAAGCTATATTGACAAAAAAATAGGGAGTGCTATAATTGTTTTTAGATTAAGAGATATTCTTAGCGCGCAGGATATATTTCTTAGGTAACAATACTAACAATAAGTCAACAGTTTTTTTTTGGACGAACATGGAACCCGTTCCACAAAAGATGGTTGGCTTTGAATTTTCGCAAATATGGAACCCGTTCCACAGGGAAAAGGAGGAATAATGTTATGAAACGCAAAAGGGGTGTACGGTGGATATCAGCATGCGTTATTACGACTATGACAGCTGGTATGCTGTCAGGGTGTGGAAATAAAGCCACAACAAATAAGGATGGGGAAACGGTCATTACTTTTGGTATCCATGTAGCAAATCCTGAAGAACAGGAGCCCGTAACAAATAGTATTGTAGAAGCATTTAATGAGAAATATGACGGGAAATATGAGGTTGAATTTGAGGCGGCAGATACAGAATCTCATTCCAAAAATATGAAGCTTGAAGCATCAGATGGCACTCTCCCTGAGATATTTTGGCTGGACTCTGCGGAGGCACCGGAATATGCGGACTCAGGCGTACTCTTGGACCTTGCCGATTATCTTTCTGAAAATAAGGATATTGATGCTGCATTAAATGGAATGGGAGATGCATTTAACAATGGAGACATACAGTATGGTCTCCCTTATCAATGTAATGTGCAGGGATTTTTTTATAACAAGGATCTGTTTGACGCGGCAGAAGTTGCCTATCCTACCAACGAGACAACTTATAACCAGTTCCTCGACATGATTCAGAAACTGAAAGATTCAGGGGTGACACCGATTGCTATTGGCAGCAAGAACAGTGGATATACAATGTGGCCATTTAACGAATTCATGGAGAGATATGGGTGGTCTGAAAATATTGATGATATCCTGAGCGGAGATATGAAATTCAATAATCCGGATATGGTTTCTTGCTTTGAGAAACTGGAAGGTTTGAAAGATGCGCAGGCATTCCCGGAAAATATGGCAACAATTGAGTATTTTGACGCAAAACAGCAGTTTGACGATGGAAGAGCGGCTATGTTCGGAACAGGACAGTGGGACTGTTCAGAATTTGATGAGAATATTGGGGATAAAATTGGTTTCTGGTGGGGACCGGTTTTTGAAGACAGTAGTTATGAACAGAATGTAGCCATGAAAGTTCCTTCTGCGCCAATTGTTGTAAACGCTGATGTCGGTAATGATGACACTATGAAGGAAGCAGTTTATACATTCCTTAATTTCTACTACAGCGAAGATGCAGCAGAGATTTCTTATGCAGGTTCGATTTTCCCTGCTACAAGTTATTCAGATGTGTCTGCATCAGATACACAGTATGCGATGAATGCTATGCTGACAGCAATGTCAGAAGACTGGAAAAGTCCGGAAGCTGCTCCAGATCAGACTTTAAGTTCAGCAGTGCAGACGGAATTGTATAATGGCATTTTCGGTGTCCTTCAGGGAACATACACACCTGAGCAGGCACTGGATAAAATGGATGATGCCATGTCTTATGACAAATGATTGAACAGGTAAATATCCGGGGCTGTTTCATAAGCGATATAGTCCCGGCTCTAATAAGAGTAAAAGGAGCGGCTTATGCACTGGCTTAGTAAAAAAAGATATAAAATTGGATTAATGCTGCCAACGTTGATCGTATACAGTGTGTTCATCATTCTTCCTATTATAATAGCCATTTATTATAGTTTTACCCGTTATTCGGGAATAGGTAAGGCAAGATTTGCAGGATTAAGCAATTATGCACGTCTTCTCAAAGACGATGTGTTCTGGGTATCATTAAAAAATACGTTGATTATTTTTGTGCTGGTTTTTGTGCTTCTTATGGTCTTGTCCTTCCTGCTCGCACTTCTCTTAAATAGCAAGATTAAGGGAACTGGATTTTCAAAAGCACTGATCTTTTCACCGGCTATTATTGCACCGATCATCGTAGGTATCATATGGGTTTATATACTGGATCCAAATGTAGGTATTATCAATAATATACTGGATGCTCTAAATCTTGGAGCGTTGAAACATAAATGGATTGGCGGAGATGTATTATCACCATACAGTATTTCTATTATCTATTTGTGGCAACAGCTTGGTTACCTTACAACTATTTTTGTTGCAGGACTGAAAATGATACCAGAAGATGTCCTCGAGGCGGTTAAGATCGACGGGGCGAGTTCAGTTCAGACGGTTAGATTCGTTATCATTCCGATGATGAAAACAACGATTTCAAGCACGGCTATTCTGGTCATTACAGGAGTATTTAAAATCTTTGAGATCGTTCAGCAGACCACAGGAGGAGGTCCAAACCATTTGTCGGAAACTCTGGTGACATACAGCTATGCTACAACATTTACAAGCAGCGATTATGGATATGGTATGTCTCTGGCAACAATTACATTTTTGTTATCACTTATCATAACAGGTGTTTATTCATTCCTGACAAGAGAAAAGGAAGGTGAGTAAGGGTGGTCAATAAAAAGAAAAAGACAGTAAGCTATATCATAATGATATTAGTTACACTTATTGTAGTTTTTCCCCTCATATGGATGCTGTTGCTTTCATTCAAATCAAATGCGGAGATTTTGGCTAATCCCCTCTCCTTACCTAAATCATTTAATTTGGATAACTACAAGAATGCTTTTCATACATTGAATTATGTACAACTGTACGCAAATACATTTTTTGTATGTGTTGTCTCGATTATTATCGAATTGGCAATCACATATTTCAGTTCCTTTGTGCTGTCTAGAATGTATTTCAAAAATAAAAAACTCAGAAGTCTTTTATATGGATTTCTGATATTGGGATTATCGGTCTCACCGTTTATACTTTTGTTCCCTGTTTATAAAATCAACGTAGCATTACATCTCAGAGAACAGCTGGCACTGATCTTTCCATATGTAGCTACATCTATTTCCTTCAATACGCTGCTTTTAACGGGATACCTCAAAGCACTTCCTGCGGAAATTGATGAAGCGGCTATTATAGACGGATGTTCACTGTGGGATTTGATGTTCCGCATCATTCTTCCAATGGCAAAACCGGTCATCGCGACTATCGTTATTTTTAACGTGCTGTATATATGGAACGAATATCCTTTTGCGTCTGTAATGTTGAGAGATGTATCTGACTATACATTGTCCATGGGAGCATCGTTCTTTAAGGGTACATATACAGTGGATTATGGCGGAATCGTGGCCTCCAGTGTCATGATCATCATACCGGAACTTATATTCTACGGCATTTTCCAGAAAAATATCGTAGAAGGAATGACTGCAGGAGCAGTAAAAGGATAATCTGAAAATCTTATTTAAAGAAAGCGAGGATAAAACAATGAGTAATGTATCAGGTTTATTTCAGGATCTTACAAAAATTAAAAAGGCAAGAAACGGCCGTCTGGCAAGCTGGGATCAGCGGGGCAAAAATCAGGATTACTGGGAGATACCGGCTGGAGAGACTATTACACTGGGCGAGATCGAAGGCCCGGGATGTATCACACATATATGGATGACATCTTCATGCAGAAAGGTAAAGGCACCGAGCATTCTTGATCCTGAGCTGAATGCTTCCTGTGCCCCTGTTATGGAGATTGGTCCTGCCCTGGGAGTTATCTGGGATGATTATGATCCCTTCTATTACAGAAAGGTTCTGATTAAGATGACTTGGGATGATCAGGATACTCCAGGTGTACTGGCGCCTCTGGGAGATTTCTTTTGTATCGGAAACAGCTACCCGGGAAACTTTTCATCACTGCCTTTTAATGTATCATTAAAACCGGAAGAGGCAGGCAGATACGGCGCACCTTGTTCCGTATCATGCTATTTCCCGATGCCTTTTAACAAAAAGGCAAAAATCGAGATTATAAACGAAAATGAACTTCCGTTTATTCTCTACTTTAATATCGATTATGAGATGTACAAAGAGGCGCTGGATGAAAATACAGCATATTTCCATGCCAGCTGGCACAGAGAGAATCCTTGTGACGGATGGGGACCGGATCTTCAGGTAAACAGCCCTGAAGTCAATAATGTTGTGAACCTGAAAGGGGATGGCAACTATGTCGTGCTTGATGTAGAAGGAACAGGACATTATGTGGGCTGCAATCTGACGGTAAAGCATTACCAGGGAAGCTGGTGGGGGGAAGGAAATGACATGTTCTTTATTGATGGAGAGGAATATCCCAGCCTGAACGGAACAGGAACAGAAGATTATTTCAATCATGCGTGGGGGATGCAGAGAAACGCCTTCCCATTCTACGGAACGATCGTGCATGAAGGAGATACAGATGGATTCCATGTTGCGTACCGATTCCATATCACAGATCCTGTCCGGTTTGACAAACATCTGAAGGTGACAATAGAACACGGACATGCAAACCATCTTTCTGACGACTGGAGCTCTACCGCATATTGGTATCAGACACTTCCGACATCCAAGCCGCTGACAATCCTTCCGGTTGAGGAAAGACTTCCGAATGTGCCGGTACTTGCTGAAAGAAAGCAGATGCTGCCGGAGCTTACAGAAGATATGAAAGCAGCAAGGGAATCCTACCACAAACGCTGGGAGGAATATTATCCGGAAAGAGAACAGCAGTTCCGGATCAAGGAAGATAAGGCACGTAGGGAATCCAAACTGAACACAGAATTTGCAAAGAAACTCAGAGAGGATTATAACAAAGAATAATACGGTATCAGGAGTAAAAAAATGTCAAAAGAGTTAATGCAGAAAAATATAGACCGCGCCCAGGTATTTATCGATCAGAATAAAGATATCGTCAAAGAGGGAAAGATGCGCCAGAGCTACCATTTCATGGCACAGACAGGGTGGCTCAATGATCCTAACGGTCTGATCTATTATAAAGGAAAATATCATCTTTTCTATCAGTATAATCCTTATTATGGATATTGGGATTACATGCACTGGGGACATGCTGTCAGCGAGGATCTGGTACATTGGGAATATCTGCCTATAGCGCTTGCTCCCAGTGAGTTTTACGATGATCACTACAGGGGAGGATGCTTTTCGGGAAGTGCCATTGAACATGATGGAAAACTTTTCCTTATGTTCACAGGTTGTACAAATAATGGAAATGGTTTTGAACAGAGTCAGTGCATCGCCTACAGCGAGGATGGCATCCACTTTGAAAAATATGAGGGGAATCCTGTTCTAACACCTCCGAATGATGTACCGAGACATATGTTCAGAGACCCCAAAGTGTGGAAACATGACGGGAAATATTATATGGTGTGCGGAGCAAGCAAAAATAATTGTGCGCAGGCCCTTCTCTATGTGTCTGAGGATATGTTCCATTGGGAGTTCTTCAGCGTCCTTGCGGAAAGTAGAGGCGAATGGGGATACATGTGGGAATGCCCGGATTTCTTCCCTTTGGGAGATAAGTATGTACTGCTTGTCTCTCCTATGGGAGCAGGTGAGAGAACCTGTGTGTACATGGTCGGAGATTTCAGTTATGAGACAGGAAAATTTGTCTACGTTGTCAGTGGGGAGGCTGATTGGGGCTTTGACTATTATGCACCACAGTCATTTGTGGACGGAAAAGGCAGACGGCTTGTAATCGGATGGGCCAACTGCTGGGATTGGATGCCGTTCTGGAAAGACTGGGGTCCGACGTACCGGGAAGGCTGGTGTGGTTTCTTCGCTGTTCCCAGGGAGGTCAAACTGAATCCGGATCATACACTTCGCTTTGAACCTGTGGAAGAACTGCGGACGCTGCGGGGAGAAGAGACTGAGCAGGACAATATGCTCGTAGAAGGTGGGCAAGATGACATCCCGTTGAAGGATGGCTATGCCTATGAACTGAAGATGGAGATAGATCTGAAAGCGACAACGGCAGATACGTTCTCACTGTTTCTGCGTTGCGATGACAGCAGAGAAAGATATACCAAGATCACTTATGATTTAAAGAGGCAGCATATGACTTTTGATAGAAATCATGGGGATGGCTGGAGCAGGGGGATAAGCCACAGTCCGCTGTGGATGAAGGATCACGATATTTTTTCAATCCACATTTATGTAGATAAAAGTTCAATAGAGGTATTTACAGAAAATTACAGCACAAATCACAGCTGCAATGTATTTGCTGACAAGAGCCAAAACAAGAATTTTTTATCTGTTCCTGCTGGACAACTAAAAATTAAATCGCTGCAGATGTGGCCGCTAAAAAGAGTCATGTTCTGAAAGATTCTGACAATGTGATCAGCGTTTATATCGAGGAGCCAGGATCGGCAGAGAGCGGTGTGTGGAGCTGATCAGGGAGTATATTAAGGTATGGTTTGGGGATTAGACAAAGGAATGAAAAATGTTTCTCAGGGCCTTTTGTCTCTTAATTCCAGTTCCGCTTTATACGTTCTGTAATTTTTAGGGCTCATTTCGAATTTTTTCTTGAATGCTTTGGAAAATACAAGTTGATCGCTATATCCTACATGGCCGGCAATCTCCTTTACAGACATGGTTGTATTAACAAGGAGATTGGCGGCCTTGTGCATACGGAAATCTATAAGAAATCTCTGAATGGAGATATTCAGCTCTTTCTGAAATGCGGAATTGAGACGCGCCCGTGTTATTCCGATCTTGTCTGCAATGTCCGACACAGTGATATCCCGCATATACATTTCACTAATATAATCAATAGCCATATCCACATACGTATTATTTCCATAGGCTGCTTTTCCCTGACTGCTGTTAAGTAAAGAGTGGGTATGGTAATCGATAAGAACAGCCATGAGTCTCAGAAGAAGAGACTGCCGGTACAGTCTGTTGGAGAAGCTGAGACTCACGTGGTTAAACAGTTCATCAAAGCATTTGATATATTCATCGGTATCGGGAACCGGAAGAATCAGCTGACTTTTCGAAAACCCGCACTGATTCAGTACGGTACTGACACCGAGACCATTAAATCCCACCCATGCATAAGTCCAGGGCGTATTTTTGTCCGCGCAGTAAACAATCGGAGTGTCCGGATAGATCAGGAACATTTGCCCTGCTGCAAGAGGCCATGTATTCCCATTCGCCGAATAAAATCCGCTCCCGGATAAAACAAAATGGATAATGTACTCATCCCGGACACCTGAGAACGCATGATATGGTTTACATGTTTCTTTTCCCATATGTATCAGAGCAATATCAAGTGCTCCTTCCTGCAGATCTTCCAGGCAATGAAAATCAGCGCTGTCCGTATATTTTACAGTATTCATGTGGGGCACCTCCCGGCTAACAATCATTAGACTATTCGCGCAGCAAAACGGATCAGATACATCGATCCGGATCGCACTTTGCGCAACTATTATACCATATAATTTACGATTTTGACATATCAACATTTCCATAAAATCGTTTCCTGAGGTCATGGATTACACTGTTTTCAGGACATATAATAAGTGCATAAAAAATAAAACGCATGCATGCCTGAACAAAATCAGATAGGTGGAGGAAAACATGAAAAAAGGTATTATTATAAAAAAGGGACTGGCACTGGGATTATCAGCAGTATTCGTATTTTCGATGGCAGGCTGTGGCAGCTCGGGAGAAAATTCCGGGAATGGAGGCAGCGGCGGAGGAGATACGATCCGTGTCGGTATCTGGGATAATAACCAGCTGGCAGGACTTCAGGAGATTGCTGATGAGTGGGGAGAAGAGAACGGTTACAATGTGGAGTTTGAAGTGCTGGACTGGAGTACATACTGGACGATGCTCGAAGCCGGAGTACAGGGCGGTGAGATGCCGGATGTTTTCTGGATGCACTCGGATAACGCGACAAAATATATGGGAGCAGGCGTGCTTCTGGATCTGAACGATTATATCGAAAATGACGATGCCATGGATCTGAGCAATTATTATGAGGGAATTACAGAGCTGTACAACATGGACGGCGCTCAGTACGCGATTCCGAAAGATCATGATACGATCGCTGTTATCTACAACAAAGCAATTTTTGATAAATACGGAGTCGAGTATCCTTCAGATGACTGGACCTGGGAGGATTATGCCGATGCAGCTCAGGAGATCAGCGAAAAGGGCAAAGCTGACGGAGTATACGGAACATACTGTAATGTGGCAAATGATCAGGATACGTGGTACAACATCGTTTATTCCTATGGCGGAGAGATCATTAATGACGACAGAACGGCTTCCGGACTGGATGAACAGGCCACTATTGACGCAATGAAATTTGTAGCGGATGAAATTGTTCCCGCATGTCCTCCGCAGGATACCATGGCATCCACAGGCGGAGATACGATGTTCCTGTCAGGGCTGATCGGAATGGAATGTCAGGGCTCCTGGGCAGTCGGAACCTTTGCAGATGCTGACAATGCATCTGATTATGGCTGGGCGCTTCTGCCATATGCAGATGTAAATGGAAACGGTCAGTGCGAACCGGGTGAACGCTGTTCAATCTATAACGGACTGGGCTGGGCTGCGTATGCGAACACGAAAAATCCGGACGCTGCGTACTCACTTATCTCTTTCTTCTGCTCAGAGGAAGGCCAGAATAAACAGTCAGAACTTGGCGTTACAATGTCCGGTTATATCGGATGCTCAGAGCCTTTTGCAAAAGCTTTTGGTGATATGGATATTTCACCTTTTGTAGATATTGAAGAAAAAGGGACTCTTGTTTTCCGTCCTTATTCAAAAGACACTTCACTCTGGATGGATGACAACTCGGAAATACTTGTCGATGCATGGACAAATCCTGATAACATGGAGGCAGATCTGAAACAGGCTGCTGATAATATGAATCAGATCCTTGCAGATGAATAAAGGAAAGATAGAAAGGATGGAATAAAATGAAAAAAATGACATCCAGACAGAAATCCGAAGCGATCTGGGGGCTGGCTTTTGTAGCCCCCACCATTATCGGACTTTTAATACTGAATTATTACCCCATATTTGAAACATTTTATCAGTCGGTCTGCAAGACCGGAGATTTTGGTATAGGAAATGAATTTATCGGACTGAAAAATTTTGTGACACTGATCCATGATAAAGAGGTGTTCAGAACGCTGTTCAATTCCTTCAGATATGCGGCAGTGAGCCTTCCGGTGACAATTGCTATCTCACTGGTTCTGGCGGTTCTGCTGAACCGGAAGATGAAGGGCAGAGGCATTTACCGTACGATTTATTTCCTGCCAATGGTCTGCGCGCCGGCGGCGGTTGCAATGGTTTGGAAGTGGCTGTTCAATCAGAATTACGGCCTGCTGAATCATATCTTTGGTACGGATATCAACTGGATCACGGATCCGAAAATAGCGTGGATCAGTGTCATTATCGTAGGAGTGTGGAGCGGAATCGGAAACAATATGATTCTTTTGCTGGGAGGACTTCAGGATATTCCGAAAGATTATTATGAAGCGGCGGCGATCGACGGATCAACAGGGATACATTCCTTTTTCCACATTACGATTCCGCTGCTCAGCCCGATGTTATTCTTTATTATCCAGACAGGCATCATCGGAGCGCTCCAGCTCTTTGACCTTCCGTTTATGTTGATGGATCAGAGCAGCAGGGCATGGCCTACGGTCAAGACGATTACATATCTGTTCTACGAATATGCCTTTGAGAAAGGTGATAAAGGGTATGGGTCGACGATCGTTGTATTTATGGTTGTAATTATCGGTATCATAACGTTTATTCTGCAGAAAACAGAAAAGAAGTGGGTGCATTATGAATAAGACAGAGAAGAAGCCTGGAATAGGCTGGCATTTGAAACAGAGGATGACATCGGGTGTGATTCACCTTTTCCTGATAGCCGGTTCACTGGTCATGATCGTACCGTTTATCTGGATGATCCTCACGGCGTTTAAGACAAAAACAGAAGCGATATCTATTGACCCGTTTTATATCCTGCCCCAGGCCGGATGGCACATAGAGAACTTTATAGAAGTATGGAATTCCTATAATTTCCTGCTTCTGTATAAAAATACACTGATCATGATCGCGCTTCGCGTGCTGTGTGCGTGTCTGACCGCCACACTGGCAGGATACGCATTCGGAAGGCTGAAGTTTCCGTTTAAAAATTTCCTGTTTGCGCTGGTGCTGATCCAGATGATGGTGCCGGGACAGATATTTACGATACCGCAGTATCTGATCGTGTCAAAGCTTCACATGCTTAATACCCAGTTCGCTCTGGTGCTTCCGGGAATTGTCACTGCATTCGGCACTTACCTGTGTAAGCAGGGATATCAGAGTCTGCCGCGGTCACTGGAAGAGGCTGCGGAGATTGACGGGGCAAACGTAGGGCAGAGATTTCTGTTTGTCATGCTGCCGCTTACCCGTTCTTCACTGGTGTCTCTCGGAGTGTTTACCGCATTGTTTGCATATAAAGATCTGATGTGGCCGCTCCTTGTAGCTCCCCAGGCAGGCGCTACGACACTGACGGCAGGTCTTTCAAGACTGCAGGGACAGTTCGTCAGCGATTATCCGCAGATCATGGCGGGAGCGGTTATGGCAGTGGTGCCAATGATTGTTATATATCTGATTTTCCAGAAACAGTTTGTGGAAGGTATCGCCACATCAGGCGGAAAGCTTTAAGAGGTGTTTTATGAATATAATAGGCGGTTTTTTAGGAAATGACAGCACGTTTGGAAGGTTGATGACAAAGGCTGGAACCATTATCGCGGCAAACGTACTTTTTGCAGTGTGCAGTATCCCGGTGGTTACCATCGGGGCTGCCTGGAAAGCATTGTATCATACTATTTTTTCCATGCTGGAGGCAGAGGATGCCATTAATCCGTTTACGACTTTCTGGCAGGGATTTCGTAAAAATTTTATCAGGACAACATTGTACTGGATTGCCTTCGCAGGGATTATGATACTGGGGTATATTGACCTGCAGGTATGCAGGCAGGTTAGCGGGGGAATACGGTACTTTTCGGCGGGAGTCATTGCGGTAATGCTTGTACTGCTTGTAATTGCCTTGTATTTATTTCCCCTTTTGTCAGTAAGTACGGGGAATGTGACAGAGATGGTAAAAAAGGCGCTTTTCCTGGCCATGAACCGGCCGCTTAAGCTTGTCGTGATCGTGATGCTTCATGTGATTCCGGTGGCGCTGTATTGCCTTGATGAAGCAAACCGTCCGACTTATGCTTTTATCGGAGCTTTCTTCGGGTTTGGACTGATCGCATTGATTACGGCAAAGCTTATCATTTCGCAGATCAGGAAATATTCTGAAAGCCAGATATTGACAGACAGAAAAGCTGCATGATGAATAAGAACGTATTATGAAAAGAAAGGAAAGACAGGGATATGACGAGAAAAGCAATGTGCGCGGTTCCGCCTATGGGGTGGAACTCATGGAATACATTTACAGATAAGATCAATGAGGATCTGATTAAAGAGACAGTGGACGCAATGAAAGACCAGGGCTTTCGGGAGGCAGGCTATGAATATGTAGTGATGGATGACTGCTGGAGTCTGAAAGAACGTGATGATGAAGGCAGACTGGTGGCTGATCCGGAGAAGTTCCCACATGGTATAAAGGCACTGGCTGATTATGTCCATGAAAAAGGATTTAAATTCGGTATGTACAGCTGCTGCGGCACGAGAACCTGCGCCAATTATCCGGGAAGCTTTGAACATGAATATGAGGATGCAAGGCAGTTCGCCCAGTGGGGTGTGGACTACCTGAAATATGACAATTGTTTCAAGCCGCAGAATCAGGATGGAAGGACACTGTACCGGAGAATGGGACTGGCGCTGGCAAATTCCGGAAGAGATATTGTTTTTTCTGCCTGCCAGTGGGGAAGAGATTCCGTATATGACTGGATCCGCTCGTCCGGAGCGCATCTGTTCCGTTCTACAGAAGATATTAATGATTCCTGGAATTCGATTAAAGATATCGCTCTTTCCCAGATGGATAAGATGGCTCACGCCGGAACTTACTGCCATAATGATATGGATATGCTGGTAGTCGGGATGTACGGCAAGGGCGGAAATGATTTTATCTCCGCCGGCGGCTGCACGGATGAGGAGTATCAGACACACTTCTCGCTCTGGGCAATGATGAATTCTCCGCTTATGATCGGCTGCGATGTCAGAAATCTTTCTGAAGAGGCGAAAAAGATTCTGCTGAACCGCGATATGATCGCAATCAATCAGGATATTGAGTGCAGGACTCCGTTCCTTTTGAACTGTGAGTCAAATAGTTTGGATATGTATGTGATGGTGAAGTTTTTAGCCGGAGGAGATCTTGCGGTCGGTATGTTCAATATGGGTGATGTTCCGGCAATGGGAGCTTTTGACTTCTGGGATCTGGGGCTGCCTGTGAGCGCGGGGATGAGTCTGGAGTTTTACGATTGTATCGATCATGTGAATATCGGTAAACACAATGAGATGTTCTCAACAACAGTGCCGGCACATGGATCGAAAGTATACAGATGCTCTCTGGTGCCGAAAAAATGACAGATCATATATGCATGAAGTGTGGAAAAAGACTTATGTCTGATGAGATCGCCCTGCACAGAAAACTGTTCGGCAGAGGGGCACAGGAGTTTATGTGTCTGGACTGTCAGGCAGAGTACCTGCGGGTTGACCGCCTGCAGCTGGAAAGAGTAATTGAAATGTATCACAAAAGCGGAACCTGCGTATTATTCGCAAAGTGGGAATAAACGTGCGGGACCTGGGCGCGCAGGTGTATGTGGCATGAGGCGTATGGTCAGGTGTGAATATAAAAAATAAAATATATAGGAGACGGATATGACAGAAAATATAAGATGCCAAATTCGGTTTCAAAAGGGAAAGCAGATTTATGCGGAATTTCCGATGAATTCAAAAGGGTTTTCAAAAGACGGATTTTATATACGAGTGACGGAAGAGGCAGAAGAGAGTTGTCGGTTCGGAAAACTCTCTCTTTATATAAAGAATGAGTCCTGCAGAGAAAATGCGAATCTGGATATGGAAAAACCGGTCAGGATATGGCTTCCGCAGGAGCGGCCTGAAAAGATTACGGCAATGTATCTTTTTAATGAATGGTGGACAAGACCGGCATTTACTGACAGCTTTCAGAAGATACCTGACCGTACCCAGACAGTGTTTCTCAAGTACAGAGATCGTTATGCCTGTATGGTGCTGCCGGCAGGCAGAGACTTTAAAACATATCTGACCGGCGGAACGGAGGAGGAAGTATGTCTGGAGATGTCGGCCGGTCTTGGCGGGCAGAACGCTGTTGAGGAGCCGCTTTATCTGATTGCGGAAGCTCCCGGACTCTACGAGGCCATACATAAGGCTTTTGCATGGCTGGCAGACTATAAAGGAATCCGAATGAGGGAAGAACGCCGGATTCCGGAGATGTTCCGGTATCTGGGATGGTGCAGCTGGGATGCATTTTATAAAGAAGTCAGCGAGGAGGGAATCCGACAGAAAGCGGATGAGATAGCTGAAAAGAGGATTCCGTTCCGCTGGATGCTCATTGATGATGGCTGGATGACGGCGGAGAAAGAACTGCTCGCCGGTTTTGAGCCGGACAGGAAGAAATTCTCGGACGGATTTAAGAAAATGACAGAAGACATCAAAAAAGAAACAGAGGTACGGTGGTTCGGTGTATGGCACGCTCTGGGCGGATACTGGGGCGGTATAGTGCCGGGAAGTGAATTAGAAGAGCAGGAGCGCCCTTATCTTTACCGGACTGTAAACGGAAAAGTCCTTCCGAGTCCTTTTACCGGGGAGAAATTTTACAGAGACTGGTACAAAGAGCTTAACAGGGAAGGGATCAGCTTTGTGAAAGTAGACGGGCAGAGTGCAGTTCCCTATTATTTTGAGAACAGCCTGCCGGTCTGCGATGCGGCCAGAGGTATGAATCAGGCGCTTGAGAGCGGGGCTTCCCGTATGGACGGCGCAGTGATCAACTGCATGGGAATGGCCATGGAAAATATTCTGGCAAGACCGGCTTCGGCCATCTCGAGAAACAGCGATGACTTCTGTCCGGATAATGAGGGCGGCTTCGCAGAACATCTTCTGCAGAATGCCTATAATTCCCTCTATCATAATGAACTTTACTGCTGCGACTGGGATATGTTCTGGACCATGCATAAGGATGCCAGAAAACACAGTCTGCTGCGTGCCATCAGCGGAGGACCGGTTTACGTGAGCGATAAGCCCGGAGCGACCGATCAGGCTATTCTGAAACCGCTGATGTATCTGGACGGAGAGATCCTTATGATGGACCGCTCTGCTAAACCTGCGGAAGACTGCGCCTTCTCTGATCCGCTTACAGAGGGGGTGCTGAAGCTTCATAATACAGCGTCCTATGGGGACAAGAAGGCCGGAGGAATCGCGGCGTACAACCTGACAGACAAAAAACAGCTCCTTTCTTTCATTCCGGCAGATATACCGGATCTGGATCAGGCTGATACGTACTGGGTATATGATTATTTCGGTAAGAAAGCGGTTTCTCTTGGCCGATACGAAAAGTATGAGAGTACCATGGAAGCAGGCGGTTACGGATGGTTTGTTATCCTGCCATGCGGAAAGAATGGCGTCTGCCTTGGACTGCTGGATAAATATGCAGGCTTTTCGGCAGTTGAAAGCATTTGTGAAAGGGAAAACAGCGTGACTGTGGTATTACGTGAATCAGGAAAGACAGGATGGATCTCAGATAAGAAACTACAGAAAATATTGATTAACAATATGGATGCTTCCGAAAAACTGGAGCAAAGAGATAAAGTGTATGTAATCGAGCTGCCGGAAATTTCATCCAAAACTGTTTGTACACTAATCTGGGAATAAATCTGAGAAACACAGGTTCAATAGCAGAAGAAAAAGATGGGAAGAGCAGGATCATCTGACAGTCTTAAGACAGAAATCTGACAGATGATCCTGCTTTCCGGCATCATGCAGAATCTTTTCATCGGCAATCACATTGACAATCTTTCCGAGCACCCGCAGGCCGTAGGGCTGGGTCTGCATCGCATATACCCGGCTTAAATCTTTTACCGCCTTTCATAAAAAAAGCAGTATAAAATACTACCAGCGCCCTTGCCAGTTGGGAAGGAAGAGTATTCATCTTTGCGCCCAGTGGGACCGTCAAGGTGGGAACATATTCCATGGATGAAGAGACAGAGCGGAAGCTGTATGATATGGGGATGAAGGATTTTGCGAAACAGCAGGATGAAATGAAAAAGTTTATGAACTGAAAGCGGATAACGGGACGTGAATATTTCGCGTGCTGATATCGGTTTCATTCTTCCGGCTCCTGAGGTATAATATCAGAAAAGCATCCGAAAAGGGGAGGCGGCAGAATGAAAGAGAAGATCATGAAAAAACTTCCGATTGGAATTGAAAAATTTAAAGAGATACGAACGGAAAAATTTTACTATATCGATAAAACCGGTTTTATAAAGGAATTGATGGATTCCTGGGGAAAGGTGAATCTGTTTACCAGACCCCGTCGTTTCGGGAAATCACTGAATATGGATATGCTCCGGTCTTTCTTTGGCATTGGCGCAGATGCGGCTCTGTTCGAAGGACTGCAGATATCAGAAGAAAAAGAATTGTGCGAAAAATATCTGGGGCAGTACCCGGTGATCTCCATAAGCCTGAAAGATGTGGAGAGCGATTCATACGAGATGTCTTACGAACTGCTGAGCGGAATTATATACGATGAAGCGCTTCGCCTGCAGTGGCTGTTGGACAGCGAAAGGCTGACAAAGTATGACAAGGCTCCTTTGCAGGGAATTCTGGATCATGGTTTCCGTAGTCAGGCGGAACTGTGTCAGAGCATAAAACTGCTGTCCGGACTTCTTTACAAACAGTATGATAAGAAAGTGATCATATTGATCGACGAATATGATGTGCCTCTGCACAAGGCATACCAGAATGGATATTATGACAGGATGGTATCGCTGATCCGAACGATGTTCAGCATGGCGCTGAAAACAAATGATTCGCTGTTGTTTGCCGTCCTGACAGGCTGCCTTCGAGTGTCAAAGGAAAGTATTTTTACAGGCCTGAACAATTTTAAAGTTCATGCCATATCGGATGTCAGGTATGATGAATATTTCGGATTTACAGATGCAGAAGTCCGAAAGCTGCTTGCCGATTATGGAATGGAAGAGAAATACGAAGAAGTAAGGGAATGGTACGATGGATACCGGTTCGGGCAGCAGGAGGTATACTGCCCGTGGGATGTGCTGAACTATGTGTCGGATCATCTGGCTGACAGAAGTGCCGAGCCTGCGCTTTACTGGGCCAACAGCAGCGGAAATATGACGGTAAGAGACATCATTGAACAGTCCACAGGCACAGTGCGCTCGGAGATTGAGCTGCTGGTTTCCGGCGGAGTGGTGAAGAAGAAAATCATTCCCGAGATGACATATCAGGATCTGGAGTCCGAAGACCCGGAGGAAAAGATGACTTATCTCTGGAGTCTGTTGTATAATACGGGGTATCTGACCGACACCGAAAGAGCAGCAGGAGGCGTGCACAGTCTGGCGATTCCGAACCGGGAGGTAAGGCTTATATTCGAGCAGCAGATCCTGACATGGTTCTCCAAAGCGGTCAAAAGTGATACGGTGAAGCTCCGCAGTTTCTGCAATGCGGTAAAGGACGGCAATGCGGAAGAAATTATTTAACGGATTTTTAAGAAGATCAATCAGTATTCGGGATACTGCGGTCAAATCCTGAATCCGGAGAAGGCTACAGTGATATCCTTGTGGAAATCCCGGATGACGCAGTCGGATGCGTGTTTGAATTAAAATATGCGGAAAACAAGAAATTTGAGTCTGCGTGCAGGGAGGCCATGGAACAGATCCGTGAAAAGGACTATGCCGCCGTGCTGAGGGATGACGGGATGGAACTGATTCATGCGTACGGCGTGGCGTGCTGCCTCAAGGAATGCAGAATTCTGCATGAAGAATTGTAGAAGGTAAAAATCTGTGAAGCAGGGGGAGGAGTGACTCATGCGAGCCATGCCTCCCCCTGTTTAGAAAAGGGGAAATCTCCTTTGATAAGAATCAGATATGTAATTGTATTTTTAGATTTTGTGAATTGTCTTAGTAATGATTACGCTTTCTCCCGTCCCCAGGAGGTTTTCAATAACTATATCGCCTGTTTTGACAGGGGCTTTTACATAGATTTTCCGAATCTCATCCATCGCACGGAATATTTTACTCTTTGGAATAGGTCCGGTCAGACGGACGCTGGCCAGTGGAAGTTCACCGTTTTCAACTTTCACCGAGGTCGCGATATTGCGCATGGGTGCTGTAATTTCCTGAATTGCATACTCTTTTCCACGGGGGCATGTATTCCCACTGACTTCCAGGACTTTCCCGTTTTCTTCCTCTGCCTGTAATGCACATCCCTGAGGGCACATGATACAGATAAATTCTCTTAACATATGGCGCTCACCTCCAAATTTTCGCTGCTGTTTAACTTCTCTGCATCGATTGGGATCTGTATCATCTCTGCAGGGAGTGCTTTTTTGAAATTCTTCTTTTTTATGATCTGCCCTCCCTGGGAAATTACTATTTCACAGTTCTTCATTGGCTGTCTGACCCGCATAGAAAGAAGAAAAGATTTTTCCCCGCTGATCTTCTGGGGGATTGTATGGGTAATATTTGTATCAGTTTCTACTTCCAGACTGCATTTGCGAAGTTCCCCGTTCTCTATGTATGCTGCCACTGCATCCGCAAGGCTTTCAGCTTCTCTGGATACAAAATCAACCAGATCATGAACATGAAGCACATTACCTGCTGCAAAAATACCTTCTATGTCTGTCTGATAATTCTCATCAACGACTGCTCCTTTACTGCGGCCGTCCAGTGTGACACCCGCTCCGATAGAAAGTTCATTCTCCGGAATAAGGCCTACCGAGAGAATCAGAGTGTCACAGGTGTAAGTTTTTTCGGTTCCCGGGATGGGCTGCATATGTTCATCTACACGGGAGACAACTACTCCTTCCAGTCGCTCTTTCCCCAGAATATCTGTCACAGTATGGCTCAGATAAAGAGGAATGTTATAATCTCGCAGACACTGTTCAACATTTCTTGGAAGTCCGCTTGAATACGGCTGTATTTCAAAGACAGCTTGAACATGTGCTCCTTCGAGGGTAAGTCTGCGCGCCATGATCATTCCGATGTCACCAGAACCAAGGATTACAACTTCTTTTCCGACCATTTTGTTATAAAGATTGATATAGGACTGTGCTACCCCTGCGGTATATACTCCTGAAGGACGTTCGCCGGGAATACTGATCGCGCCTCTAGTCCGTTCTCTGCATCCCATGGCAAGGATAACGGCTTTTGCCTGAATTTCCAGAATCCCGTTTTTAGATGCGGCATAAATTTTTCGATCCGGTGTAATCTCCAGAACTGTTGTATCCGTAATATATGGTATTTTACGTTCCTCTGCCATGTCGATGAAACGTTGGGCGTATTCAGGACCGCTCAGTGTCTCTTTAAAACGTGTAAGGCCGAAACCATCGTGGATACATTGTCGGAGAATACCTCCGGGCATTTTTTCTCTTTCGAGTATTACAATATCTTTTATTCCTTTGTCATAAAGCCGCACAGCAGCTGCCAGTCCGGCGGGTCCTCCACCAATGATTGCGACTGATACCTCTTTCACACTTCTCACCTTACCTTTCCTGTAAACATATATGAACCGGCTTTGGAATAACGGACATCTGTCTCGCTGATTCCGAGCTCTTTTTCAATCATCTCTGTAATTCTTGTTTCACAGTAGCCGCCCTGGCAGCGTCCCATGGTAGCTCTTGTACGGTTTTTGATCCCGGTTACAGTGTGAACACCCAAAGGATTATGGATCGCAGTAAGAATCTCCGCACGGGTTACTGTCTCACACCTGCATACAATCTCGCCATAATCAGGATTTTCAGCCACAGCATGGATTTTTTCTTCCGGGCTCATCTCAGAAAATCTTCGTATCCCTTTTCGACAGGGATTAAATGAAGGGTTATTATCAGGCTGTTCTTTTTCTTTTATAATGGCCGCTGCCCGCCTGCCAAGGGGAAGAGCACAGGTAATGCCCGGAGACTCTATGCCAACCAGATTGACAGTATGCGGATGTGCGTCATCCGATTCCAGAACAAAGTCCTGATTTTCACCGGTGGAAGGATTGTAGATTTTCCAGCGTATCCCGGCAAAATTACGGATAAAATATTCGCGTTTCATTTCCGAAAACATTTTTAAGCCGTCACGGTAAAGTCCGTCCATATGTTCTTTTGTTGTTTTGTAGTCTTCCGGTTCATCTGTCAGATAAGAGTCAGGACCTACAAGGACATTGCCATCTACCGTTGGAGTGGCGTGAGTTGCAAATCCGCCTTTTTCATTCGGGGCAGGATAAATTGGAATCGGCATATTTTTTCCTGCTTTTTTGTCCAGAACATAATACTCACCCTTGAATCCCCGCACCGGATAATTTGGATATCCAAGCTGTTCTGAAATCTGTGAAGCATACATGCCGGCACAGTTGATCACCCATTTTGTCCTGAATTCCCCGGAAGATGTAAGGATTCGATATGTATCTCCTTCTCTTAAAATCTTTTCCACTTTGCTGCCGAACCGAAATTTAACGCCGTTTGAACAGGCATTTTCAGCCAGTGCAATTGTGTACTGCATGGGATCAAGAATTCCGGAAGAGGGGACATACATGGCGAATTCACCTCCGGCGTTCGGATCTATCTTATCCATCTCTTCACGGTTGATCATCCGCATGCCTTTTACTCCGTTGATTTCACCGATTTTTTTGAATTTCAAAATGTTGGCGCGGTCGGTCTCGTTAAATCCTATTACAAGTTTCCCGGTTCGTTTAAAGGGAACATCCAGTTCTTTTGCCACTTGATCAAATTCCTGATTTCCTTCCACCGTGCATTCTGCTTTCAGTGATCCCGGAGCATAGGTGAATCCTGCATGCAGCATTCCGGTATTTCTGCTGGAATTGCCGCAGGCTACATCCATATCTTTCTCAAGTACCACTGTCCGAAGCTGAAAACGGGAAATTTCTCTTGCCACCGCGCAGCCGACAACTCCTGCGCCAATGATCGTTATATCATACTGTTCCATAAATCTGCTGACTCCTTTCCGTCTTTGAATGATTTAACTATAGACCGTCTTCCTGCAATATGTAAAATTCATAAAATTACTAGGGGTATTAGTTATTCTGAATAAAAGCACTGTGCCTTGAGGGACAGCTTGACTTTTAGGCAGCTTGATTTTTATAATAAAAGCACTAACGAGCGTACGATACCGATACCAAGGAGAAGGTTATGGATTTAAGACAGATCGAGTATATCTTGAAAATTGCAGAGACAAAAAATGTGTCCAAGGCAGCAAAAGAATTATTTATCACACAGTCAGCCCTGAATCAGCAGCTTTTAAAGCTTGAGAAAGAATTGGAAACGCCGCTGTTTTATCGCGACAGGAACCGCTGGGAACTGACATCTGCCGGAAAAATATACACAGACGGGGCAAAAGAAATTCTGCAGATTAAAAAGAACACGTATAACAGGATTGCCGATCAGAAAGAGATTTCAGGACGTTCTTTTTCGCTTGGAATCCCGGCAGGACGGGGGATCAGAATGTTCACTTCTATTTATCCGAAATTTATGCAGCTTTGCCCGAATATATCTATTTCTCCGATTGAGATGAACAGTTACACACAGCAGGAACTGCTGGAGGCGGGGAGACTTGATCTGGGGTTTCTTACCATAGGTGAGGGAAAGAAAAATACTCTCAGATATGAACATGTATGTGGGGAAGAATTTTTGGCTGCCGTTCCTGCTGATTATCCGGTTGTAGAACAGATACAGCGGGAAGCTGGAGAAAACGGCGGTGAGCTGGACATTGGCCTTTTAAGAGAGGAATCATTTGTTCTGATGTATCCCCAGTCGAGCAGCAGGACTGTGACGGACCATATTTTTGAAAAGGCCGGCTTTACTCCGAAGGTTCTGTTCGAGACTTCTAACACTGCAAGTATTCCTGCATTTGTGTCAGCCGGATTGTGCTGTGCAGTGATCCCTCAGTATTACTGCAGCGGATATGATAATATACGATTGTTTCGGCTTACGTCACATCCGTCATGGGAGATGACTTTCTGTTACTCTAAGCAGGCGTATTTGAACCATCCGTTTCGAATATTTATCCGGCTGGCAAAAGAATATTGGGAAAATTATAATCGACAATGCCTGAAAATAAAGCAGGCGGCAGAAGCGCAGGAGGATTAGTTATGAATGAAATAGCAGTATTAGTTCCGGATGATAAGATGGCGGAAATTGCGAGAAATGTATCCCTTGAGAAAAATCTTGGCATAAGCTATATAAAGCGCATCGATACTGTTAATACGGTGAGCGAGGCACGGGTTGCCGTGGAGAATGGCATGCGCATTATTGTGGCGAGAGGATATCAGGCGATTCTTGTAAAAAAGCATACGAACATCCCTCTGGTGGAGATCAGGTTTCATGCTCAGGAGATCGGCCTTCTGCTTCAAAAGGCGAAAGAAATAGTGAAAAAAGAATGCCCCACAGTCGGAATGATTGTGTTTGAGAATATGCTGGGGGATATGTCATATATGGAGCAGTTATTCCACGTGCATCTTTCGATCGTATTTCTGGAGCGGATTGAAGACACAGCGGAAAAACTTAAAGAACTGGAAAAAGACCGTCCAGATATCATTATCGGGGGCGAAGTGACTTGCAATGAAGCGCAGAAGATGGGTTATCCAACATTGTTTTATGAATCCACAAGGGAATCTGTTACTGAGGCTCTTTTGTCTGCAGGCCGCATGGCTTATGCGATAGAGGTGGAAAAGCAGAGTGCGGCACAGTTTGAGACAGTACTGGATACGTCATTTAACGGTATTATCAAGATCAATGCAGAAGAGCAGATTATAGCTGTTAATAAACTGGCGGAAAATCTGATCGGGAAAAATACAGAAGAAATAATAGGCCGGCCGCTTATTGACGTTGTCCCGGAAATCGAGCAGAAGACTATCAATTCGATCCTGAAAGGCGTCAGGGAGAATTACGTGACTTCGGTCAACATCAGGAATAAAGCGTGGATGCTGATGATTGCGCCGATCCAGTATGACGACAGGATCACAGGAGCGATTTTGTCGCTGCAGAAATTTGATAATACGATCCGTAAGGAGAGAAATTTACAAAACAATATGTTTCTGAACGGATATTCCGCTCAGATGACATTTTCAAAAATACATACAGAAAATAAAAAAATGGAGGAAACTCTTGAAATGGCAAAAGAGTATGCCGTGTCAGAGGCACCGGTTATGATCTACGCGCAGACCGGGCTGGAGATTTTCGCGATTGCGGAGTCAGTCCATAATAACAGCAGGAGGAAAACGGGGCCTTTTGTGAGTGTGAATCTCCAGAATCTCAGTGAAGAGCAGCAGTCAGAGCTTTTGTTTGGAGGGCATGTGCTGAAAGAAGATATTTCATCGAAGATGAAGAGCGCGCTGAATAAGGCAAATCACGGAACCCTCTTTATTCAGGGGATAGAATATCTCGCGCCCTGCCTTCAGTATCAGCTTTTCCTTATGATCCAGCCGGGGACTGCCGCAAGGACAGATGTGCTGCCGATGGATAATTCGGACGTGAGGATCATAGCTGCAGCACATAAAAATCTGGCATTTCTGGTGAAACGGGAATCATTTGACAGAGGATTGTATTACGCACTGAACAGCCTTGTGCTTGAGATACCTTCAATAAATCAGAGACGGGAGGACCTGATTTATTATTTTGAGGGATATTTTAAACAGTACCTTCAGCAGTACAATAAACATCTTGTGCTGACGCAGGGCGCATATGACTGTCTGGAGAAACTTTCATGGAACGGCAATCTGATACAGCTGAAGTCATTTTGTGAAAGGCTGGTGCTCTCCTCCCACAGGCGCAGTATCGATGAAGTCAGGATACGGAAACTCTTTGATGAACTGTATCCTCATGTGGATGAAAGCACGGAGAAGGTTATTATCTACAAATCGCAGGAGGCGGAGGCTCTTGTTTCTCTGCTTAAGAAAAATCATGGCAGCAGGCGGAAGACAGCGGAAGAGCTTGGCATCAGCACGACAACACTGTGGAGGAAGATGAAGGAGTATGGAATAGAAGCATCTTTTGAGAGCTGATGGCGCCAGATATAAATACTCATTAAATTCTATATAGACTTGATTTGAGGCAGGGATAGGATTCCCTGCCTTTTACTATAGTTTTTTCTATGGGCATAATTGCTATATAGAGACCGGACAATATGTAGAAAAGTAAAAAACATTCGCATATCGAAATAGACATTTCAATAATATTACAAAATAAAATGGATCAATAAATTGTGAAATGCCGAGTTAAAAAAATATAAAGAATAGAAATAATTATGAAAAGATAATTTCAAATTTTGTAATTATATGCAAAACAGAAAAATCAGGGTATCTTTTTTAAGTATAAGGCCAATAGTTAGCGGATTCCGGATTTTATATACTATTCCCAAGAAAGGCGGAAAGCCAGAATAATTTAGCCAGGAGGTAGTAAAAAATGAAAATTGGATTTATTGGTCTGGGAATCATGGGAAAGCCGATGAGCAAGAATCTGCTGAAAGCAGGATATGATCTGGTCGTTTACGACAGAAACACAGCAAGCGTGGATGAGCTGGGCGCTCTTGGGGCAGAAACGGCAGAAAGCGCCGCGGAAGTTGCGGAAAAGTGTAATGTGATCATTACCATGCTTCCGAACTCTCCGCATGTAAGGGATGTATGTCTTGGAGAAGGCGGAATTGCAGAAAAGGCGGCAGAAGGAACTGTTGTAATTGATATGAGTTCTATTGATCCGGTACAGTCTAAAGCGATCGGTGCTGAACTTGCAGAAAAAGGCATTGAGCTGATGGACGCGCCGGTCAGCGGCGGGGAGCCGAAAGCAATTGACGGAACGATCTCTGTTATGGTCGGAGGCGCAAAAGAGACATTTGACAGATACTATGATCTGTTAATGGCAATGGCAGGCTCTGTCGTTTATGTGGGCGCTCTTGGCTCCGGGAATGTGGCGAAGCTGGCAAATCAGGTTATCGTAGCTGTGAATATCGCGGCAGTTTCCGAGGCACTTACTCTGGCTGTAAAGAATGGTGCTGATCCGGAACTGGTATATCAGGCGATCCGCGGAGGACTTGCGGGCTCGACAGTTCTGGATGCGAAAGCTCCTATGATGATGGCACACGACTTCAGGCCGGGATTCCGCATAGAACTTCATATTAAGGATCTTACGAATGCTCTGAACGCGGCTCATGCTACAGATACATCTCTTCCGATGACAGCACAGGTGATGGAGATTATGCAGGCGTTGAAAAACGATGGATGTGCGAAAGAGGATCACAGTGCGATTGTAAAATATTATGAAAAGATCTCGAATGTGTCGGTTGAGAAAGAATAAGGGATTAAAAATCTATAGCAGGAGGGAAATGGAATGAGTGAATCTACGCAAATGATGCTTGGACTGCTGTTAGGAATCGTCGTCATGATTATCCTGGTGTCTAAGACGAAGGTACATACATTTATAGCACTGCTCGTGGCAGCATGCATTGCAGGAATTATCGGAGGTATGCCGCTGATCGATACGACAGCTGCGGACGGGACGGCTGTTACGGGGCTTGTCACAGCCATAGAGGAAGGCTTTGGAGATATTTTATCGAGCACCGGAATCGTGATCGGCCTTGGCGTTATGATGGGCGGAATTCTGGAAAAGTCCGGGGCCGCAGAGAGAATGGCGTATTCATTTATCAAGGCTGTTGGAAAAAGGAAAGAAGAATGGGCGCTCGCGATTACCGGATGGTTTATCTCGATTCCCGTATTTGCCGACTCAGCTGTTGTGATCTTTGCGCCTTTATGCAAGGCAATGTCGAAAGTAACCGGCAAGTCGATTGTAGGCCTGGCGCTGGCTATGGCTTCCGGCCTGCAGCTGACGCACTGCCTTGTGCCTCCAACTCCCGGGCCGACTACCGCGGCAAGTATGCTGGGAGTGGACGTAGGACAGATGATTATCGGCGGGGCGTTAGTGTCGATACCGATGCTGATCGCTGCAGTATTTTACTGCCAGTATATTGGCAAGAAGATTTACCAGATTCCGACTGAGGACGGCGGATATGAGAGAAAAGAATTTAAATCGGAATACATCAAGTCCATGGAAGAACTGGACAGACTGATGGGGGAGAAAGAACTCCCGGGACTCTGGGTATCCATCGCTCCGATTATCGTTCCGCTTATCCTGATCCTTATGAATACTGTATTAGGTCTTCTCGGAATCAGTATCCCGGCGATCTCATTTATCGGAGAACCGATCATCGCACTTGCAGTGGGGACGTTGATTTCTATATACGGACTTATGGCAAAGGCTGACACCAAAAAGGTGCTGAACATAATGGACGATGCTATCAAAAGCACAGGAATCATTATGCTCATTACCGGGGCCGGCGGATCCCTTGGAAATGTGATCAAGGTAAGCGGCATCGGAGATGCGCTCGGAGAGATGGTTATGAAATTCCCTCTTCCGGCGATCCTTATCCCGTTCCTCATTGCCGCACTGATGCGTATCGCTCTTGGATCTGCCACAGTTGCAATCACTACGGCCGCAACGCTTTCCGCATCGCTGATGGGTGCGATCTCGGTAAGCCCTCTGCTCATGGCGATCTCCTGCTGTGTAGGCGCGATCTCCTTTTCCTACTTCAACGACAGCGGATTCTGGGTGTGGAACGGTATGTTTGGAGTATCAGAGCTGAAAGACCAGCTTCGGTGTAAGACTGCGGTTTCTCTGATTATGGCCGGTATAGGTATTATAGAACTGCTGCTTGTTTCTATGGTGATGCATTAACAGGAGGAAGTCAGGATGAATACGGATTTTATAAAAGGAGTAATTGTGCCGATCATAACGCCAATTGACGAGGAAGAAAAGATTGATGAAAAAAGGCTGAGAAATCAGGTTGACTATGTCATCGACGGAGGAGTTTCCGGAATCCTTGACTTTGGAAGTAACGGAGAATTCTATGTGGTCGAAGAAGATGAGATGGAACGGGGATTAAAAATTATGGTAAGCCAGGCGGCAGACCGGGTGCCTGTATACTTTGGAATAGGCGCTATCGGCACGAAAAAAGGTGTGCGTCTGGCAAAGATGGCAGCCGCAAACGGCGCAAAAGGGATCTCTGTTCTCCAGCCCATGTTCCTGAAACCGACGGAAAATGAATTATTTCTTCATTTTAAAACGATTGCTGAGGCGGTTGCGGACACACCGGTCCTGCTGTACAACAATCCGGGCAGAGTCGGCTACACCATGTCGGGAAATCTTGTGGAGCGGCTGGCGCATGAGGTGGAAAATATTGTCGGCATGAAGGACACAAGCGGCGACATGACACAGACTGAGGAATTTATCCGCCGTACAAGAGATGTGAACTTTAAGGTTTTCGGAGGAAAAGACACACTTCTGTATGCGTCTCTCTGCCACGGAGCTGTGGGCGGCGTCTGTACGGCTGGAAACTTCATGCCGGAGCTGATTACGGATATTTATAATAAATTTACCGCCGGGGATATCAAAGGGGCGCTGGAAGCACAGTTTAAACTGAATCCGGTCCGCCTTTCCATGGACGGGGCGAGCTTCCCGGTGGCAGCGAAAGATATGGCGAATTTGAGAGGCCTTGATGCAGGGCTTCCGTACAGGCCGAATCTTCCGACTCCGGAAGGCGCGGTGCTTGACAGGATTAAGGCTGAGATGAAAAACGCCGGGCTGATCGAATCTTAAGACAGAACTCCGCGGGAAGGCGCAGGGATTGCAGAGATTCGGAGACGGATATTTCGATGATAAAGCATGTGGAGAAAAAAGGAGAAGAGATTAAGATGAGAAAAATTGTAAAAATGGAAGTTTACCCCGTGGCGGGAAAAGACTGTATGGAATTAAACTTAAGTGGCGCTCACGCCCCGTTTTTTACAAGAAATATTGTTATCCTCCATGCAGATAACGGCGATATGGGAGTGGGAGAAGTACCGGGAGGAACAAAGATTACAAATGCACTGGAAGAGTGCAGGTCAATCGTAGAAGGCACAAATCTGGCGGAATATAAGAGCACTCTGTTAAAAGTAAAGAAATACCTGGATTCCAAAGGAGAAGAAGATGTAAGGGGCAACCAGACTTTTGATCTGAGAACAGGAGTTCATGTACTTACGGCAATCGAAGCTCCCTGCCTGGATCTCCTCGGAAAGATGCTCGGGGTTCCGGTATGTGAGCTTCTGGGAGACGGGCAGCAGAGGGACAAAGTGAGAATGCTCGGCTATCTGTTCTTTGTAGGAGACAGAAAAAAGACGGATCTCCCATATGACGAGGAGCCGGATGCAGATTGCGAGTGGTACAGAATCCGTCACGAAGAGGCGCTGACTGCGGACAAGATTGTTGCGTTTGCAAAAGCAACTCATGAGAAATACGGCTTCCAGGATTTTAAATTAAAAGGAGGCGTGCTTCCAGGCAATGAGGAGATGGATGTGATCCGGGCATTGAAAAAGGAATTCCCGGATGCAAGAATCGATCTTGACCCGAACGGAGGATGGCTTCTGGAAGAAGCAGTAGAATATGTAAAAGGAATGAAAGGAATCCTTACATACTGCGAAGATCCCTGCGGTGCAGAAGGCGTATATTCCGGAAGGGAAATCATGAGCGAGTTTCGCAGAAGAACAGGCTTCCCGACAGCGACCAATATGATAGCTACTGACTGGCGGGAAGTAGGCCATTCTCTGGAGTCACAGGCCGTGGACATCATTCTGGCAGATCCCCATTTCTGGACAATGAGCGGATCGGTAAGAGTAGCCCAGATGTGTCATGATTTCGGATATACATGGGGATCCCATTCCAATAATCATTTTGATATTTCACTTGCCATGTTTACCCATGTAGGGGCGGCGGTACCGGGAGAGTACAATGCGCTGGATACGCACTGGATCTGGCAGGAAGGCATAGAACGCCTTACAAAAGAGCCTCTGCAGATTAAAGACGGCTGCGTGGAAGTGCCGAAGAAACCGGGACTTGGGATTGAAGTGGATATGGAACAGATCAAAAAGGCAAATCAGCTTTATCAGGAGAACTGTCTGGGAGGAAGAGACGATTCGGTGGTAATGCAGTATCTCATCCCCGGGTGGAAATTTAATCCGAAAAAACCGTGCCTTGTAAGATAACAGGGATGCCCTCTGACGGCGAAGCATAAGATCCCATTAGAGATTTTGCAGCAACTAAGTTTTATAGCCAAAAAGGAGGAAATCTCTTTAGCGCATGTGAGTGGATTGAGAGCCGTAGATGATTTTACAACAGGCGTCTTTGATGTTCAAGAAAAGGAATAAAAAATATAGAAAAAATTTATTGAGTATAATAATATATAAGTATTTGCTATTTCGATGTGAGAGGCTTATATTAGCATTAACTTAAAAACATCGACTGATGAAAAATGAGGTGAGATAAGTTAATGTATTATTTGTCAAAAAATGAAGTCGAGCAGAATTTAAAGGATGCCGGATGCAATGCTGAGATGATCAGAGAATTCTTTACTTATGCAGGCGAAAGCGATATAGACAGGCAGAAGGAGTTATTAGAAGAACACCGGAAGAAATTGTTGAATCGTGTGCACAAAGAAGAAAAGAAGATATCTTGTCTTGATTATCTTATTTTTCAGCTGGACAGAAAGCATAATGCAGTCCGGACTATGTAATATATTTATAATAGCCATTTGATGGCTGACGCAAGGCCGAGGGGCTGTCGGGAAAGATAGGCCAGAACAGGAGCCGATGTGATCTGTATGAATCGCATCGGCTCCTGAAATTTTCTTCCCTTTGAAATTCCTCCGGTTTAATTACCGCTCTACAGGAAAGGTATACAATTAAAATTTCTGACATAGTGTCATATCAGATAAAAACAAAAAATTACCACAATACAAATACGAACTCTTTTTCACATTGTCTATTGGTAATGCTATAATTTTCACATCAAAAGAAACAGGAGGTTCAAAGCAAATGAAAATTGTAGCAATCACAGCATGTATAGCAGGAATCGCACACACTTATATTGCGAAAGAAAAGCTTGAAACAGCCGCACGAGAATTAGGAGACGAAATTAAAGTAGAAACTCAGGGGTCGATCGGCGTTGAAAATGAACTCTCTTCTGAGGATATAAGAGACGCTGATGTCGTTATTATTGCCGCAGATATTGGAATTGCTAAAAATCGGTTTAAAGGCAAGCCGATTGTAGAAATACCTATTAGCCTGGTTATGAAATCAGCTAAAGGTGTAATTAATAAAACGCGGGAAAAACTGGAAAAGGTGGAAAAGTAAAAGACAGGAGGAAAATAATGAAAGGAAAAAAAGATGAAATTCAGCGTCATGTAATGACGGGAATTGCTTATATGATCCCTGTAGTTGTAGCGGGTGGATTATTGTGTGCGCTTGCAAAGGCTTTAGGCGGATACGATATCGGCAATGCAGTAGTAGCTGGGGATACCCCGTTTAGCAATCTGAATCCATTTACATGGTCAGGTTTTTGGTGGGGTGTAAATCAACTTGGTACATATGCCATGGACTTTGCAGTGGCAGTAATGACGGCGGGTGTGGCCTATTCTATATCAGGAAGACCCGGAATTATGCCAGGCCTTATTATCGGATACTGTTCTTCACAGTCAAAAGCAGGCTTTTTAGGTGGCTTGCTGATGGCATTCATAATCGGTTATTTTATTAACTGGATGAAAAAATGGAAAATGCCCAAGTGGTGTGAAGGCCTGATGCCGGTTATGCTAATTCCTTTGTTGTCCACATTTGTATGTGGGATGATATTTTTGTGCGTATTTTCTATTCCTCTGGCTTTCATTATGACCAGATTTCAGGAATGGATTATTACACTAAATGGAGGCGCAAAAGGAATTATAGGCGGAGTAATAGGATTCTGTATGGGATTTGATTTAGGCGGTCCTGTGAACAAAACTGCTTCTATGGCAGCAAATGCCCTGTTAGCTGATCAGATCATGGGACCGGCTGCGGCTAAAATCATTGGAGGTATGACTCCGCCTATCGGAGCATTCATTGCAACAATTATCGCGAAAAAGAAATTCAACAGAGTCCAGCTGGATGCTGCAAAAGCTGCTTTTCCCATGGGTTTATGCTTCATTACCGAAGGGGTTCTTCCCTTTGCCGCGGCTGATCCTATCCGTTTTATTCCGGCGTCCGTGATTGGTTCTGCAGCAGCAGGAGCTATAGCTGTCGGATTTGGATGTGAATGCCCGGCAGCGGCAGGCGGTATTTTTGTTGTTCCCATGATGACCAATCCCGGAGTGTTTATTATTGCCCTGATTATCGGCTCTGTATTAACCGGGGTGATTTACGCAGTCATTAAGAAACCACTGGAAGAGCAGAAGACTGTGATTGAAGATGACGAAGATTTTGACATCGATATCGAATTCAGCTGATCGTTTAAACTTATTCTGACAGGAGGATCAATAATGTTAACTTCCATGAAAATAATTCTGGATCATGCGCATCAGAATCAATATGCAGTAATGGCAATGAACAGTATTAATATGGAGATGGTAAGAGGCGCCATTATAGGCGCTCAGGAGGCCTATTCCCCCATGATTATTCAATTCGGATGCGGACAAATGAAGAATCATGCTCATCTTGAAGAAATGATACCTATGATTAAAGAACTGGCAGAAAGGGTCAGCGTGCCGATTGCCCTGAACCTGGATCATGCTACGGACTACAATATAATAGCTGACTGTATTAATAAAGGATTTACGAATATAATGTTTGATGGCTCTGCCCTTCCGTACAATGAAAATCTCAAACGTACTGCTGTTGTAGTATCAATGGCACATTCTGTATCTTGCTCCGTAGAAGGAGAATTAGGTCATGTAGGTATGGCTGCTGATTCTGATGACGCGAATATCGATCTTTATACGGATCCAGAGCAGGCGCTGGAATTTGTAGCTAAAACCGGCGTTGATGCATTAGCAGTAGCTATCGGAACTGCACACGGCAATTATCCGCAGGGAAGAATTCCAAAACTTGATTTCGAACGCCTTGCACTGTTAAAGAAAACGCTGAATATTCCATTGGTGCTTCACGGAGGATCTGGTGCTGGAGAAGATAATCTGCGAAAAGCAGTTGCATGTGGAATCAATAAGGTAAATGTGGCTACAGATGCATTTTCTGTTGGGAAAACAGCAATGCTTGACGCTTTAAAAAAAGAACCCGATATGGATTATATGCACATGTGCATGGAAGCGGAGAAAAAGATTAAAGAATTTGTTAAATATTATATGAATATTCTCGGCTCGGCAGGGCGATACAAATTCTTAAACGCAGCAGCTACGGGAAATGAATAAGTCACTGAGGGAAGCAAAGTGGGAAATAAAGATGAGCTTTACAACAGAATAATGCTGAAAGTCCTGATGGAAAATGATGTGATCACTATTTCAAAGCTTGCGAAACTTATGCAGGTCTCTGAAAAAACTGCAAGAAATAAGGTTGATCAGGTAAATCAATGGCTAAAAAAAGAGGATCTTGGATTTATAAAAAAAACACCGGGGTTAGGAATCAGTCTGATTACGGAAAAAGCAAGCGATATTCTGACCAGTGATATTTCAGTCAAAAGCGGGGATACAGATCTTTCCCGGCAGAATCAGCTGATCGGGATTTTATTAAAATATGCGGTTGATCAGCCGGCTACTTTACAGCTGCTGGCTGATCACCTGTATATCAGCCCGCCTACTGCAGCGTCTCTGCTTAAAATGGTTACTCCCTGGTTTGAAAAAAGAAAACTGCATGTAATCAGCATGCGAAGCAAAGGGATTCAATTGCAGGGGACAGAGCGTGCCTATCGCCAGGCCTTAGTAGATTATATTGTTTATACGATGACGGAAATAACAGACACTCTTTTCGAAACATATCTGTCAGGGGTAGATTATGCCAAAGTTAAATCTATTATTATTCATGCAGAAAGCTCCTGGCGACTTCAATTTGCGGAGAATTCTTTTAGAACAGCCTGGCTGATGGTATGTCTGTCAATAAAGCGTTTTCGTCATCCTCTACAGATGGTAGATTCCTCTGATAAAGGAGAGACACTTACCCGATATTCGGAATACTTATTTGCAAAGTCCATATATGACCGGGTCAGCAGCGAATTCTCCCTGGGTAATTGTGAAAATGATATTTTATTTTTAACATTTGTGCTTCTGTCTGCCCAAAAGATCGGCAATAACGGTCTGACAGATATTCGGACAAATCCAAGCTATTTTAACCGTCAGCTCAACCAGGGTGTAAATGATATTATCAGTATTATAGGAGCTGTGTTAAATGAAAATTTTTCTGAAGATACGATTTTATATGAAGGACTTTTGATGCATATACGTTCTGCCGTTTTTCGCCTGAGGTACGGTGAAGAGAATATAAACCAGATCAGTCAATATATAAAAAAGGAATATAAACAGGTATATCTGGCCGCGTGGTCTATTAGTCCGGTCTTTGAAAAATATTATAATGTACAGATCACAGAAGAGGAGATTGTCAATATTGCACTTTATATTCAATCAGCTGTCATTAGAAAAAATACTCCTTTAACTGGTTTATTGGTAAGTAACTTTGGAATGGGTTCTTCACAGCTTATGGTCGATTTACTTCTTAAGAACATTCCTGAACTTGACAACATCAAGGTTATCAGCGAGCATGATTTTCGTGAAAATATGTGCCGTCAATATGATGTGATCTTTTCGACTAAAGAATTAAAAAACTGCAGCCGCGGGCAGGTCATTCGGATAGGAGAGGTTCTTTCAGACAGAGACATCTTTGCGGTAAAAGAACGGGTAAAACAAATTCGGAGGATCGGACAAAACACTTGTTTCCATTCATCAAGTATCTGTCATGATCTTTTCCGTGTTGGGTATATGCTGGTTCATCCCAAGGTTAATGGGAAAGAGGATCTTTTGGCTAAGATGGTCAGCCGATTAGCAGAAAAAGGCGATGTGACAGAAGAATACCTGGGCAATGTACTGAAAAGAGAAAACGCCACTACTACAGCAATAGGAGGTGGTGTTGCGATCCCTCATGGCAATAATATGGCAGTAAATGAATCACGAGTTGTTGTCGCGATCCTGGACCAGCCTATTATGTGGCATGAAGAGCAGGTTGATATTATATTTTTGCTGGCATTAAAAATGGATACCATTTTAGAGCGCGCCAAGGCTCAGCAGTTTTATAAAGACTTTATTCATCTGACCGAAAATGAAGCGTTTTTAAATCAGCTTCGGCATATTCAGTCCGAATTGGATTTATACCAATATTTTATTAAATAAAGGAGAGGTTAAATGGAAGTTAAAGATATACTGGATCAGTCAGTAATTGATTTAAAAATGAATGTTTCCGACAAACATTCAGCAATTGAACATCTTTCCCAGTTGCTTTACCAGGCCGGCTATCTTTCTGATTTGTCAGGCTATATAAAAGATGTCTATGTTCGGGAAAGCGAAGGGATTACCGGTATGGGAAACCACATCGCAATCCCTCATGGCAAATCCAATTTTGTAAAAAAAGTAGGAATTGCTATAGGGAAATCTGAAAAAATGGTTGAATGGGAATCCTACGATGACCAGCCTGTAAACTATATTTTTCTGTTCGCAGTCCCATCAGATAACGAAAACGCCAAAGTTCATTTAAAACTATTAGCAGAACTTGCCTCTAAATTAGGGAATGATTCAATTATGAAAAAACTTGAACATTGTACGCATTTTGAAGAACTGGAAGAGGTGTTCAGCACGTAATTTCTGCATATATAGTAGTCTGGCATACAGATGCCATCCTGAATGTCTTTACGGATGACGAGAAAACGGAAATCTGCGGATACAAGTACATAGAAAATAGCTATTGAAAAACATTTGATATAAGTATTTGAAATATTATTTCATCCATCTTACAATGAAACCAGAAAAAGATAAGACATGAAAGGAGTTTCAGATATGGATGCAAAAATGTTAGATGGAAAAACTGCTATTATAACAGGAGCAAGTTACGGAATGGGCCGTTCTATGGCAGAACTTTTCGCAGAGGAAGGCGCCAATGTGGTGATCACGGCCAGACACCAGGATAAACTGGACGAAGTTGTGGAAGCGATCCGGGCAAAAGGCGGCAGGGCCGCGGGAGTAGTGGCTGACGTCTGCTCCACGGAGGATACAAAGAAAGTATTTGAGGCGGCACTGAAAGAATTCGGGGATGTGGATATCCTGATCAATAATGCAGGGATCGGCGAGCAGAAAATGATCGACGAGACAGACGACGACTGGATGAAGTATGTCATGGACACAAACCTGGGCGGTCCCATGAGATATATCCGGGAAGCTTTGAAAATCTTTCTGCCGAAGAACGACGGAGTGATCATCAATATTTCTTCTGTAAACGGAACAAGGCCGTTCTGCGGCGCGACTTACACATCGACCAAAGGCGCGCTGAACACTCTGACAAAGAATGTGGCTATGCGTCTGATTGATACGAATATCCGCTGCAATGCTGTCGCTCCGGGAGCGACTGTGACGCCGGCGCACCTGGCAAATAAAGCGGGAGAACAGCCGGGCGGGGCTAAGATGCTGGAGTACAGCGGACACTTTGTATACTTCCCGGGGCCGGAATGTGATCCTATGGATCAGGCTTATGCGTGCCTGTTCCTGGCAAGTAAGATGGGAAAAGCTGTAAAAGGCCAGGTGCTTCAGGTCTGCAACGGAGCATTCCTCTAATACAATAAAAGCAGAATTGGAATTAGTTCAGCCTGCCTCATTCTGGATGGCTGAACTGCTGCAGAAAATGAAATAGCAGAATAGGAAGGAAAAAAATAGAAATGCTTGGAAATTTTGAATACTGTAATCCGACGAAACTTTACTTTGGAGAGGATTCTCTGAACTATTTAAATACAGAGCTGCCGAAATACGGCGACAATGTGGTACTGATCTATGGCGGCGGGTCTATCAAAAAGAACGGGATCTACGAGGATGTGTGCCGGATCTTGAAAGACAATGGGAAGAATGTGGCGGAGATCTCCGGGGTCATGCCGAACCCGACCCTGGAAAAATTGTATGAAGGCGTGGAGATCGCAAGAAATCACCATGCGGATTTTCTCCTTGCCGTTGGCGGCGGATCTGTCTGCGATTATGCGAAGGCAGTCTCAGTCTCTGTAAACTGCGAGGAAGATCCGTGGGAGAAATACTACATCCGTTTTGAAGAACCGGACTGCGAGACACTGCCGGTAGGATGCGTCCTGACAATGGTGGGAACAGGTTCAGAGATGAATGCGGGAGCGGTCATCACAAACCATGAGACAAAGCTGAAAATCGGCCATGTCTTTGCAGATGAGAAGATCATGCCGCGGTTTTCTATCCTGAATCCGAAGTATACGCTGACACTGCCTCATTATCAGATGGTGGCCGGTATTTATGATATTTTCAATCATATCTGCGAACAGTATTTCTCCGGAGAGGATGACAATACCAGCGACTATATCAGCGAGGGGCTGATGAGATCCCTCCTTCATTCCAGCCGGACCGCTAATAAGGATCCGCAGAATTATGAGGCACGGAGCAACATCATGTGGACTGCCACATGGGCGCTGAATACACTTGTGGCGAAAGGAAAGTCCACGGACTGGATGGTGCACATGTTAGGACAGTCAGTGGGCGCTTACACAGACGCTACCCACGGCATGACGCTAGCGGCGGTCTCCCTGCCCTACTACCGTTATATCATGCCATATGGACTGAAAAAGTTCAAGCGCTTTGCAGTTAATGTATGGGATGTGGATCCGTCAGGGAAGAGTGATGAGCAGATTGCGGAGGAAGGCCTGAAAGCTATGGAAAGCTGGATGAAGGAACTGGGGCTTGTTATGAATATTTCCGGGCTGGGCGCCACAGAAGAGATGCTTGACGGTATCGCAGACGGTACGTTAATCATGCAGGGCGGTTATAAGATCCTTGACCGGGATGAAGTGAAAGAGATCCTGAAAGAGAGTATGTAGGAAGAACAAGGCGGGGATGTATCATGAGAAAATATATTCTTATGACGTGTATTATTGCGTGTGCTCTCGCAGCAGTATTGTCAGGCTGTACGGGCAGCAGGCGGATGGAGAACAGTGAATCACAGTCCTCAGGTTCAGAACCGGCCGGGGATCCGGCCGGTTCTGCTGCAGCAGATGAAAAAGAAGAATCACAGACCGCAGTAAGAGAAGAGGACCCGGCAGAGGATAATGTAAGTGAGGAAGAGAATATGGACGGAAAAATGATCGTTGAGGTTAATGGAACTCGTTTTACGGCTGCGCTGGAGGATAACGAGTCAGTGGATGCTTTGGTGGAAATGATGCAGGAGAATCCGGTCACCATTCAGATGAGTGATTACGCTGGCTTTGAAAAAGTAGGATCGCTGGGGACAAGTCTCCCGGCAAGCAACAGGCAGACAACAACTCAGGCAGGGGATATTGTGCTGTATCAGGGAAATCAGATCGTTATTTTCTACGGCTCGAATTCCTGGAGTTATACAAGGCTGGGGAAGGTTGAAGACCTGACCGGCTGGGAAACTGCACTTGGAGACGGAGATGTAACGGTGACATTTGCGTTGGCGGAATAGCGAATGCAGCAGTTCAGCCCATGGCAGAACTGTTGCAAAATTTTTTAAACATATATTGACACGGTGTCGAAATGATGATATATTGCAGTTGTTGACATGGTGTCAAAACAGAAAGGAAGGTAATTATCATGAAGAAAAATATTGGTTCAGCATTGGCTTTATATCCGACTCCTGTTGTAGTGGCAGGCGCTATGGCAGGCGATAAACCGACATGGACGCTTGTGGCTCATGTGGGTATTATCGGACACGACAGAATCCTGGTCAGCCTGGTTTCTGCGCATTACATCAATCAGTTTATCAAGGAGAATCACAAGCTGACTGTAAACGTCGTAAATGAAAATATACTTCCGGAAGCAGACTATGTAGGATCTGTCAGCGGTGGAAAAACTGACAAATCGGAAGTGTTTGAGTACGAAATGGGTGAGTCCGGCGCGCCGGTGATCAGTAAAGCGCCTCTGACAATGGAGTGTTCTGTGGTGGACGTTTACAATACACCGGGCTTTGAAAGCTTTATCTGCACCATTGATAACACTTATGTGGAAGAGGAACATCTCAATGAGGCCGGCAAGATTAACTATCAGACTTTGAAGCCGGTACTGTTTGAGTTCCCAACTTATGAATACCTGAAGACCGGTGAAGTCATTGGAAAATGCCTGTCTTTCAAGAAGAACCCGCAGGAATAAATAATTTAAGAATTAAAAAGGAGAAAACAGCAAAATGAAAAATTTTGAATTTTATGTTCCTTCTGATATCCTGTTTGGCAGGGATCAGGAAAAGAACCTTCCCGAAAAGCTGAATGGTTATGGAAAAAAGATTTTACTGACATACGGAGGCGGCAGCATCAAACGCAGCGGCTTATATGATAAGCTGCTGGATCTGCTGAAAGATTTTGAGATCTTTGAGCTGAGCGGCATCGAGCCAAATCCGAGAGTCAGCACTGTGAATAAAGGAGTAGACATCTGCAAAAAAGAAGGGATCGACATGATCCTGGCAGTTGGCGGCGGCAGCACTATCGACTGTTCAAAAGCGATTGCGGCAGGCGCTTACTATGGCGGAGATGCCTGGGATCTGGTAACAGGGAAAGCCCCCATTGAAAATGCCCTTCCCCTTGCGGTTGTACTGACGCTTGCGGCAACCGGTAGTGAGATGGACTGTGCAGCGGTTATTTCTAATGAAGAGACAGAAGAGAAACTCTTAATGGGACATCCCCTTCTGCTTCCGAGAGTATCTGTGCTGAATCCTGAAAATACATATTCCGTACCCGCGTATCAGACAGCTTCTGGAGCCGCTGATATGATGTCACATATTCTTGAGAGCTACTTTGATCAGGAAGAGGCGTTCGTTCCGGATGCGATCAGTGAAGGTCTGCTTCGCGCGGTGATCAAATACGCGCCAATCGCCCTGAAAGATCCGGAGAACTATGAAGCAAGGGCACAGCTTATGTGGACTAGTTCTCTGGCGCTGAACGGTCTGGTGACTACAGGTAAAAACTTTATGTGGAGCTGCCATTACATTGAGCATGAACTGAGCGCGCACTACGATATTACCCACGGAGCAGGGCTTGCCATGCTGACGCCGAAATGGATGCGCTATGTTCTCTCTGACACGACAGTGGATAAATTCTATACTTATGCGGTGAATGTCTGGGGAGTCACTCCATCGGAAGATAAATTTGCCGTGGCAAATACAGGAATCGATGCAACGGAGAAGTTTTTCAAGTCTATTGGCCTGCCAATGACGCTCGCTGAATTTAATATTGACGATTCAAGATTTGAGGAAATGGCGGCAAAGGCAGTAGAGGTGGGATATTTAAAAGGTGCATATGTTCCGCTGGATGAAAAGGACGTTGTGGAGATTTTGAAAATGTGCATGTGATTTGACGCAATGTCAGTATATCGGTATAATAAGATGCGTTAGATTATAGCTTCATATGCTGTGAAATCTTGATATAACCAGGAAAAGGAGTGTGCCAATTATGCCGAAGGGATCCCCGGAGCTGACAAGGGCAAGAAAAGAAGAAATTATTAATGCCTGTGCGGAACTTTATGAAACGATGAATTTTAAAGATGTCACCCTCAAAGAGGTCGGAAAGAAAACATCCTTTTCCCGCACTTTAATCTATTATTATTTCCATACGAAAGAGGAGATATTTCTTGCCCTGCTCCAGAGGGAGTATGAAGCGTGGATACAGGATCTGAATTCTATACGGCAGAGTCATCAGGAAATGTCTGTTGAGCAGTTCGCTGATGAGCTGGCACATTCCCTGGAGAGACGGGACCGCCTGCTGAAACTGATGTCTATGAATCATTATGACATGGAGAGCAACAGCAGGATGGAGAATCTGGTCGCCTTCAAGACCGTATATGGGAATTCTATGAGAATGGTTGCCGGATGTCTGGAAAAGTTTTTTCCTTATATGACGGCGGAAGACAGGCAGGGATTTATTTATGCCTTCTTCCCGTTTTTATTTGGCGTGTATCCATATACGGTTGTGACAGACAAGCAGAAAGAAGCAATGGAACAGGCACATGCAAATTATGTTTTTCTTTCAATCTATGAAATTATAAAATCAATTGCGGTCAGATTGCTGCAGGGATTTAAAGATTGATAATTTTACAAATGCAGTTCTATAAAAATATGTTCGTAAAATGCCGCCCGGCTTTGATCGTCAAAGCCGGTTCTTATCACCCCACTCGCACATCCCGTCCAGAATAGGGATCAGTGACTTGCCCCTTTCGGTCAGACTGTACTCTACTTTGGGCGGAATCTGCGGATATTCTTCCCTGTGGACAAGCTGGTCAGCTTCCAGTTCTTTCAGTGTGGAGCTCAGCGTTTTATAGGAAATCTGCCCGATATATTTTTTCATTTCATTGAATCTCACCACGCCGAATTCCATCAGTGTGTAGAGAATTGTCATCTTATATTTCCCGTTGATCAGAGATAATGTATAACTGAATCCAGTAGTGCTTAGATTTTCGTTAGAAATGCATCTTTTACTCATTTTTACACTCTCCTTTAGGTAAGTATTGAACTTGACTGTAAGTATCGCACTTTTATGTGCGTACTTGTTTTATGGCGTATTCTTGCTATGATTGTAATATCAGAAGCGGAGAAAGTCAAATCCGCAAGGAAAAGGAGAGATTATCATGAGTAAAAAAATCGTTGTAATCACAGGAAGTCCGCGCAAAAACGGAAACAGCTTCGCTATGACAGACGCTTTTATCAAAGCGGCAGAGGAGAAAGGGCATACAGTGACGAGATTCGACGCGGCAATGATGAAGCTGAGCGGCTGCCATGCGTGTGAGACGTGTTACAGTACAGGGAAGGCATGTACCTTTGACGATGATTTCAACACAATAGCCCCGGCAATTCTGGAGGCTGACGGCCTCGTATTCACTATGCCGGTTTACTGGTATTCTATACCGTCCCAGATCAAGGCAGTAATCGACCGCATCTATTCCCTGGTTGTAGGAGGCAAAGACATCGCCGGCAAAGAATGTGCGATTATCGCCTGCTGCGAGGAAGAAGATCTGACCGTGCTGGACGGAGTCCGCATCCCTATGGAGCGTACAGCAGCTTTGAATAAATGGAAGATGGTAGGCGAAGTACTGGTTCCCGGCGTCCTGAATACAGGAGATATCGAAAAGACAGACGGGTGTGCTCAGGCGGCGGCGCTGGCCGATAAGTTCTAAGTACAAATGAAGGGAGAGACAGTATGAGCAAGAAGATTGTAACATTAAACGGTAGCCCAAGAAAAAAGGGAAATACCTCGGCGCTTGTAAAATCCTTCACTCAGGGAGCGGAAAGCGCGGGGAATTCGGTGGCAGAATTCTTTTTAAACGACATGAATATTCACGGATGCAGAGGATGCTTTGGCGGACACAGCAGCAGAGAATGTCCATGTGTTCAGAAGGATGATATGGATCAGATCTATCCGGCAGTAAAGGAGGCCGATGTAGTAGTGCTGGCGAGCCCGCTGTACTACTGGAACATAAGCGGCCAGATCAGAACAGCTTTTGACCGCCTGTTTGCACTGGAAGAGGGGGACGGCAATCTCCTCAGAGGACATGACAGAGCCTCCGCCCTTCTGATGGCGGCAGAGGGAAATGGATTCGAAGACGTACTTCGCTACTATGATCATCTGATGGAGCATCTGAGATGGAAGAATCTCGGCCATGTCCTTGCAGGTGGGAATATGGATGCGGGCGATATCGCGGGGAAAACAGAAATTCAGCAGGCGTATGAGCTCGGAAAATCCATCCAATAAAAATGAACATCTATAAAGTTCAATAACTTCCGCAGGCAAAACGTCCGAAAACAGGGACAATTTCTAAAACGTATTCTGCGGGGATGGAGGATGGCTCCTGGCTTCGCTCCAGGGGATAAGGGAAACTAAAAGCTGCGGCGACAGACTAAATGCAAGGACTGACGGTGGACAACTCGCGTATCCGCTCAGACAATTCCACCGTCAGCCCTAACGTCTGTCGCCGCAGCTTTAACTGTCCCTAATCCCCTTCCGAAGGCGCCAGGAGCCATCCTCCATCTCCGCAGAATTTTTCTCGAAATGGGGCTGTTTTCTGGGTTTTTCAAGACGGGAGTTAATGAATATATAGCTGCAAATTTCTCAAAAAAGCTTAATGTAACTATTGACATTACAATAAAAGGGTGGTATTTTTATACTGCAAGATAGAACAACGAATGTTACATTAAAAACAAAATGAAGAGGAGAAATTATTATGAGCAAAGTAGTAGAATTTTTACAGGCAAACCCGCCGTATGAATTCTAAACATATGGCAAGAGGTGTGCTACTATGGAGACAAGAGACTATCTGCGGATTCTGAGAGAGGAGATCCATTCTACAGTGATCGCCACAGTTGATGAAAATGGAAGGCCGGTTACTCGTGTGATTGATATTATGCTGACGGACGAGAACAGCTTGTCCGTTTGCCGCAATAGAGAAAAGATAACAGGAGGCGCATGAAAATGGCAATTCGTATATCCGGAAGGAAAAATGAGGCGGAGAAGGTTGATTTTTCCCGCTTCTTAAGTGGAATCCCTGCCAGGGATTATATATTTCAGGCAACGCCTTATGAAGAACAGATCAGGCAGGCGGCGGAATTATTAAAAGACGCGGACGCAGTGATTGTCGGAGCCGGAGCCGGGCTTTCTACAGCAGCCGGCTTGAATTACGGCGGCCGGCGCTTTACAGATAATTTCAAAGAATTTATTGAAAAATATGGCTCCCAATATATGACGGATATGTACAGCGCGGGCTTTTATCCTTTCCCGACGGAAGAGGAGAAATGGGCGTACTGGTCTAAACATGCGTGGCTGAACCGGGTGGAGCCGGACGCGATGCCGCTGTATCGGAAAGTTTATGATATGGTAAAAGAAAAACCGCACTTTGTACTGACGACAAATGTGGATCATCAGTTCTGGAAAGCAGGATTTTCGGATGAAAATATTTTCGCTACGCAGGGGGATTATGGTGAGATTCAGTGTGAGAAGGGATGTCATCCAAAGGTGTATGACGCCATTGAGCTGTTCCGAAAGATGAATGAGACCCGGAAGGACTGCCGGATCCCATCCGCGCTGGTGCCTAAGTGCCCGGTTTGCGGCGGGAATATGGCGATGCATCTGCGCTGTGACCAGTATTTTGTGGAGGATGAGCACTGGCATGAAGCGGCGGCACGCTATGGCGCGTTTCTTGAAGAGTGCGCCGGAAAGCGTACCGTGCTTCTGGAGCTTGGAGTCGGATTCAACACTCCGACGATTATCCGCTTCCCGTTTGAAAATATGATTCGGGAACATAGCGGATGGTCTCTGATCCGGCTGAATCTGAACGAAGCTGTAGTTCCGGAGAGCTTCGGCAAAAGATCGGTGGGAATCAACGCGGATATCGCCGGATGCATCGAGGAGATATCCTGTTTATAACAGATCCGGCCGGTTAGATTCATGCCTTTGCGTTCCATTTGCGATCATGCTCTGTTACAGAGTTTGTTCAGCACATTTCCTGTAATTTTTCAAGCTGATAAGCAATTTGATACAGACGATTTTCCTGGAATGGCCGGGCGATAAACTGGATCCCTGTTGGCAGATTCCCGCTGAAACCATTGGGAACTGTGATAGCAGGATATCCGCTCATGCTGGAGAACCAGTTAAATCTGGATAATGCTTCATATAGTCCGGTGCACGTTCCGTTTACTGTGACATTCCCACGATAATCAATATCAGTAGCAGCTATAGAAGTGGAGGGGACTGCCATGATTTCCACATCTTTAAACAGATCTCTAAAGATGAGTGAGAATTCACGATTCTTTTCTAACAGGCGGATATATGCGGGAGCTGTTATCTTTTTTCCGTTTTCTAAATCACTCCGTACATCTTCATCGTAGACAGAAGGATGTTTATTATATAGTTGCTCATGTGTACAGTAGGCTTCGGCAAATAAAATCTGTGTCCTGACCTGACGATAGAGAGAGTAATCAGGAAAAGACATATGTCTGATAACAGCGCCGTGTTCTTTTAGCAGCCGTATGGATTTCCAAAAGTTCTTCTCAATATCGCTGTCTGCCTTTCCGCGAACCTGTTCTTCGGGAATATGGATAATGCTTCCGGAGAGAGAGCTCTCGAGGGAGCGGGTAAAATCTTCCTGAGGATAGCTGCATGAAAGTGGATTTGCAGAATCGAATGCGGCGATCGCATTTAATACAATTGCGCTGTCACGGACAGATTCAGAAATAATGCCTACTGTATCAAAAGTAGTGGATGCCGGAAAGATGCCTCTTGTACTGATCCTCCCATAAGTCGGTTTAATCCCTGTGACACCGCACAGAGCTGCCGGTACGCGGGCGGAACCGCCGGTATCAGTTGCCAGCGCGAAGGAGCACAGACCCGAGGCGACAGCAGCGGCAGAACCGGAGCTGGAACCACCGGAGATTTTTGACGGATCGCAGGGATTATGCACAGACCCGGTGAAAGACCGGTCACCGGTTGCGCCCATGGCAAACTGCTGTGTATTTGCCTTTCCCAGAAGAACAGAGCCTTGATTGTCCAGCAGGGTAATGACATGTGCGTTATAAGAAGGCCGGAAATCCTTATAGTATGAGCAGCCCATCGTGGTAGGAATCCCTTTCGTATAGATCAGGTCTTTCGCTGCGTAAGGAATACCGTCCAGTATTCCGAGAGGAGATTTCTCAAGATAGCGTTTTTCTGACTGACGTGCCTGTTTCAGGGCATGGGAACGGCAGACCGTTATAAAAGAATTAAGAATCGTCTGACTGTGTTCTATATTGTCTAAAAGAATCGAGACAGCCTCAACGGGAGAAACTTCCAGACGGCTATATTTTTCAGAAAGCTCGCTGATAGACCACCGGGTTATCTGGGAATGAAAATCAATCATAAAGCTGACACCTCCATGAATAATATTTACGTTATAGTAAAACGTTATATTAATTATCTTATAATTCCAATTTTTTGTCAATAATTAAAGAAATATGTTGACAATAGGATAGTACTAAATTAGAATTAATTTAACGAAAAACTATAACGTTAAACTTATTCTTGGAGAGGTGAAAAGATGGAACGTACAGAAATTAGGCTGCCGCTGGGAAAGGGATATGTTAAAGCTTCCGTACCGAATGTATTAAAAATAGCGGAGCCGAAAGATGTGAAAGGAGTGCCGGATGCACGGCAGGAGATCCGGAGGACGATTCAAAATCCCATAGGGTCTCCCAGATTAAAAGAAATTGCCAAAGGAAAGCATTCGGCGGCAATCGTGGTAAATGATATTACCCGTCCATATCCGGGGGGAATAATGGTAGAGGAGATTGCGGATGAATTGCATATGGCTGGCCTCAAAGATGAGGAAATTTTTCTGGTAGTAGCGTATGGAACGCACCGTGTGGAAACGGAAGAAGAGCTAATACAGATGTTTGGCGAAAATATAGTAAGAAGATTCCGCTTTGTTCATCACAAGGCCGACGATGACAGTACTTTGAAAACGCTTGGGAAAACAAAGTATGGCATGACGGTGCAGATCAATAAGGAGTTCGCGGAGGCGGAAGTAAAAATACTGACAGGACTTATTACTCCACATTCCTGTGCCGGGTTTTCAGGAGGAAGAAAAAGCATTGTTCCGGGAATTTCCGGAATGGCGTGCCTGAAACTGCATCATTCATTTCCTGTAGTTCCGGCAGATCCAGCAATGGGGTGGATGGAAGGAAATCTGTTTCATGAGCAGGCGCTGGCAGCGGCAAGACTGGCAGGCGTTGACTTTATTGTCAATAATATTGACAATGCCAGCCGGGAAATGGTCGCGGCTGTGGCCGGGGATTTAAATGAAGCCCATATAGCCGGGACAAAGATATGTGCAGAGATTTGGACGACCAGTATTCCGACAAGAGCGGATGTTGTGATTGTAAGCCCGGGGGGTTATCCGAGAGACTTTGATCTGCATCAGGCCCAGAAAGCAAGTTCTGTAGCAGAAATGGCCTGCAGGCCGGGAGGACATATTATTGTATGCGCGGAAGCCCCGGATGGATCGGCAAAATTTGGGAAACACCTGAAGAATGCAAATAGTCCACAGGAAGTAATTGACCTTTTTAAACGTGTCGGAATGACAGCGGATGCGACTGGTAAGGCTTATATGTGGGCAAGAGGGATGATGAAACATCGGATCAGTATTGCGAACAGTCTGATGTCCAGAGAAGAGCTGGAAGAAATGTTTTTCCATTATTATCCTACAGTACAGGATGCAGTGGAGGATTCGCTCAGACTATACGGCAGGGATGCAACGTTTCTGGTTATTCCGCATGCTGCGGATATTTTTGTAAAAGTGGAAGATGAAGAAGGGTAGAAATAATATATGACAAAAGCAGATTTAGTAATTGGAAATGGGTATGTTTGTACAGAGCAGGGAGTGGTGACAGGCGGCGTGGCCGTAAAGGACGGAGTTATAATACAAGTGGGAGCCGATGCGTCTCTTCCGGAAGCGGAAAACTATTATGATGCGAAAAAAAATATCATTTTTCCGGGGGCTATAGAACCGCACTGCCATTTTGAACTGTGGGTCGTAAATAAAGATAAGAAATTTAATCTGGAGACTTATAAAGAAGAGGTGCGATCTGAAACCAGAACAGCAGTCCAGGGCGGCTATACAACGATCAGCAGTACAACGATGCAGAATGCTGATGCTATGACAAAACGGTTCAGAGAATTTAAGGATGGGTTGGAAGGCAGTGCTTTTTGTGATGTGAGATTCCACATTTCACCGTTCACAGAAGAGCATCTTCAGGAAATTCCTAAACTTGTAGAAAAAGGGGTGAGCAACTATAAATTCCTTATGGGATACAGGGGAGAGGGCGCGAAAGCCCTTGGAATGGACGAAAGGGGAATTGATTCTACTTTTTTATACAAAGGATTTGAAATAATAGGAAAAACAGGGCTGCCTGCGACAGCCATGGTGCATTGTGAGGATCCGCAGATTTTTGAATTACTGGAAGAAAGAGTTAAGAAGGAAGCGCCGCCCGCAGACTATAACTATACGGAGAGGCAGAACCGGGCCAGGCCGGCTATTGCGGAGGCGATTGACGTATGTAAGGCTGCATATATCGCGCATGAGACACATTGTCCGCTTTATATTGTGCATGTTAGTTCTAAAGAGGCTGTGGAGCAGATTAAGTACTTCAAAGGACTGGGATATGATATAACGGCCGAAACCTGCCCTCATTATCTGGTATTTGCGGCAGACGATGAGATATGCAGAAATAACAAGGAATGGACACACTATGCAAAGGTAAACCCGGCGATCAGGGAAAGCGCAGACAGAGAGCGCTTATGGAAGGGGATTCAGGAAGGGGTAATTCAGACGATTGGGAATGACCATACCAATTTCCGGCCGGAAGAAAAATTGGGCAGGAATTACTGGGATACTCCGCCGGGAACAGGAGAAGGAATGAGTGCGTCTTTAAGCATCATGATCAGTGAAGGAGTAAATAAGAATCGGATTTCTCTCGACACCCTGAGGAAGATCATGTGTGAAAATACTGCGAAAGCGATGGGGCTTTATCCACAGAAGGGAGCTTTAAACGTTGGTTCAGATGCAGATATTGTCATACTGGATCTGAACAAAGAATGGATATTCCATAAGGAATACAGCGAAAGTTCTCATAAGTACAGCCTGTATGATGGAATGCAGCTAAAAGGCGCGCCAGTGGCAACTTTTGTGAGAGGAAACCTTGTTGCGGAGAACTTTAAGATTGTGGCAGAAGAAGCGATAGGAAGATTTGCCGACAATCCGTTCCCGGGGAAGAGTTCACAGAATAATTAAGAGGAGAAAACCAGATAGAATGGAAAGCAGTGCCAGGAAGAGGCGAGATCTTCCTGACACTGTTTTTATAGGACTATGAATAAATATTCTGCAAAAACTAAACGTCTTCGAGCCGGGGAAAAGATTCCCGATATAGAATTGGAGCACTATAAACTTTTTGAATTGATTCCATTGTCTTGTTAAACAATAAGTCTAGTGCCAGCTTCAGACAATCAACCATATTCTTCTCAAGAGATACATCGATAGTCGTTATGGAAGGCGTGCTGTACGCTGTATAGTCTGGGCTGGACAGGCAGATACACACAACTTCCAGATCTTCTGGAATACGAATTCCTTTCCGGTTCAATACACTGACAGCTCCCAGTGCAATAGAATCTGTATCACAATATAGAAATCCGGGCATATTAGGACTGTCCAGGAGTTTCCGCGCGGCTTCTGCTCCTCCGGACAGGGAATCTGTTGTAAGAATGAGGTGTTCGTCTGAGCAGTTAATATTATGCCTGCGGCATGCAGCAAGGAAATTCTGGGAACGGAACTTGTTAGCCATATAAGCATCTTTCATTAAAATGGCAGCTATCCGCTGATGCCCTTTATGCGCAGCCTGCTCTGCGAGTTCTTCAATTGAGTCATTAATATCTGCGCAGACAGAAGATAAACCTTCTATGGAGCGGTTCATTAGGACAACCGGAAAAGGAGGCCGGTTCTCACGCAGATATTCCATATCAGAAGGCGCTGTGGTGGCGATAATAGCCGCGTTAAAGGAAGCAGTAGAGAGCAAAGTCTCTTCTTCGCTTAAAGCTCCGCTTTTAAAGGGACAGATAGTAATGTAAAAATCATGGATACTATTCGCCTGCTCCTTATATATGGCCTCCACAAACTGACTGAGCATGCTGGAACGATGGTCATATGCCAGATAAATGCCAATATTGGCTCTGTTTTTATCAAAGGCACGCAGTTTCCTGGCGGCAATGTTTGGCTGATAGTTCAATTGTGCAACAGCATTCATGATCCGGGTGACAGTAGCGTCTGAAATTTTTCTTTCTGCAGCTTTGCCGTTCAGTACGATTGACACGGTAGTAACGGAGACATTTGCTCTTGCCGCAACATCTTTAATGGTAACCATAAATCCCCCTGAAAATAATAAAATTAAATCTTAAAAGTATTAATTTGGCTTTTTCGTTTTACTTAAACGTTAAACTAAATATTCTTAACTCTAATATTATAAACTGTTTGAGCGAGGAAAGCAATAATGTTTTGAAATATTGTCAAATATGCCAAAATATCGGTGAATTATAAAACAATTATTGACAATATAAGGAGAATAGTATATCGTTACAGTATAACGTAATAGTAAAACGTAATACTTAAAGCGGAAGATGATGAGAAGGAAAGATGAAAAAATGAAATCAATGAGTGAAAAAATTGCGCATTATCTGATTGAAATGCGCGCCAGGCAGCTGAAAGAGGGAGTTAAGGAAAAAGCGCTTGAATTTTTTTCGGACACATTTGCCTGTATGCTGGCGGGCGCAAATGAAACTGCCACACAGATTGTTAAGGAATATGTATGTTCTGAAGGCGGTAAAGCCGCTGCCTATATCTATGGCTCACATATAAGATCAGATGCCTGCCATAGTGCTATGGTAAATGGAGTGGCTGCACATTTTCATGATTATGATGATGTCTGCACAACGATGATCGGACATCCAAGCGTTGCGGTTCTTCCGGCAGTCCTGGCAGCCGGAGAGGAGACCAGTGCAGATGGCAGCGCAGTGCTGCGAGCGTACATTACGGGGATTGAAACCTGTGCGCTTATGGGGAGGGCTTATATTCCTGAACACTGCAGAAGAGGGTGGCACAGTACAGAAACAATTGGCGTATTCGGGGCGGCGGCAGCAGCGGCAGAGCTGCTTAAGCTTACGGAAGAAGAGCTGGTAAACGCCATTGGAATTGCGGCAAGTGAGTCCTGCGGCCTGAAAGGAAATACAGGAAGTATGACAAAGCCGCTTCATGCGGGCCGCGCTGCATCAAAAGGAATTATGGCGGCAAAGCTTGCCCAAAAAGGTTTTACCTCAAATCGTACTATTATGGAAATGGATGCCGGATTTACAAAAGTGACGACAGGAGTTTGTCACGAAGATAAATTGGAAGAAGCTATGAAGATTCAGAACTCAGAGTTCCTTGACAAAGGACTGATCATGAAGCCTTGGCCGGCCTGCAAAGCAACGCATAATGGCATCTGGGCAATGCTGAGCCTGCTGAATAAATACGATATCAAACCGGAAGAAATCCGGCATATTGACTGTAAAGTCCTTCCCTATGCGGGAGACATTCTCAGATATAGCATCGCTAAGACACCGACAGAAGGAAAATTCAGTATGAATTACTGTATTGCGTTAATAGTACTTCAGAGAAAACTCACGATGCAGGATTTTGAAGGAGATACCGTGCGGGATAAAACATTGATCGAGATGATGAAACGGATAGACATGATACTGGATGATACGCTGATACCGGGAGCCTATTTCGATGCACTGGAGAGTACTCAGGTGGAAGTTACGCTGAAGAATGGCATTGTATTAAAAGAACGTTGTGACTTCGCAAAAGGCGGGCCCAATAATCCGATGACGAGAGAAGAGATGGGAGAGAAGTGGAGAGACTGTATGAAGAGAGCGGTCCGTGAAGAGGGAATTGACCCAATTTTGAAAATGTTATCTGACCTGGAAAAAATAAAAGATATTCATATTCTCGCGGAAGAGGTTGAAAAATATATTCTTGAATAAAAACAGAAAAACCTGTTTTTATTAATAAATGAAAAAGGAGAAGGACGAATGAAACAATTTGAACTCAAAGACGGAAAGAATCATTATGGATTTTTGGACATGGAGACGGGATACGATTATCACCTGAAAAAGGTGATCCCGGGTACGCAGTCCTTTATTCGGGAGGGAATTGCGGGATGTGTTTGCAAGAATCTATACGATCTGGAGAAGATCAGTATGCAGTATGTGTCTATCGAACCCGGAGTGGCTGCGCCGGCAGAGGGACTTACTATGCACCCGGACTGTGAGGAAATCACATTGATTCTGCAGGGGGAAGGAACACTTTTGCTGCCGGAAGGAAAGACATACGAGTTAAAGCCGGATATCAGTTTTTATCTGAAAGAAGGGCACCCTCACGGAATCATAAATAATTCTAAAGAAGTACTGAAATATGTTGTGGTTTATTCAAAACCGCTGAAAGATGTAAAACGGAATGCTTATAAAGAGGGGGATACATATGACAGTGAGAACGGCTGTATTGTAAAGAATATCAATGACGGAATACAGAGAACAGCGCCGGGCTTTACTGGAAATAAACCAGATGAGGGGCATCTGACATCCATCATCTTCGAGGGAAATAACATCTGTTTCCTTCATCCGATCCAGAAACCGGGAGTGTCTTCTCCGGAAGAAGATTTTGTTTCCCATCCGGGAGTAGACGAGTTGGAATTCGCGATCACTGGAAGAGGAACTGTAATTATGCCGAACCTGGGGCTTGCTTTACGTCCTGGAATTATGAGATATAATGCGCCGGAACAGCCGTCCAAAACATTTAATAATTATGACGAGGATCTCAGACTCGCTGTATTCTATTCTACAGGAAAGTTGAAGAATGTATTCCGCACACACAAACATGCCCGTGTATTTGATGTGTTAAATGAAGACTAATCAACGGTAAGCCGGAGGTCTGCGGATTTTGTCTGCAGACCTGTCTGCCTTGGAGGGAGGAAAAAGAATATGAGTATGACAATAACGGAAAAAATTCTGGCAAGGGCTTCTGGGAAAAGAAATGTAAAAGCTGGCGATATAGTAACCGCAGAAGTTGATCTGGCCATGATTCAGGATGCGCTTGGCCCGATTGTATACAAACAATTCAGAGAGCTGGGGGTGCTGCTCTGGGACAGGGAGAAAGTCTTTCCGGTGATTGATCACTCGTGCCTGCCGGGCAGTATGGAAAACGCGGGAACAGTCCATGAAACCGTAAAATTTGCTGAAGATTATCAGATCCCTAATTTATATAATATGCAGGGAGTTTCCCATCAGATTATTGTTGAGGAGGGGAAGATCCTCCCGGGGCAGGTGGCTGTGGGAACGGATTCTCATACATGTACTTATGGGGCGCTGGGCGCGTTTTCGACTGGAATAGGATCCACTGAGATGTGCGCTGTCCTGGTTCAGGGCAGACTGTGGTTTAAGGTGCCGGAAACAATGAAAATACATGTGACCGGCGTTCTTCCGGAACATGTTATGTCGAAGGATGTGATACTGAAACTACTGTCTCAGATAGGCGCTAATGGGGCAACATATAAGGCGCTGGAATTTACAGGGGATACCATTGAAAATATGTCTATGGACTCAAGATTTACGATCTGTAACATGGCGATTGAGGCAGGAGCTAAAAATGGTATCATCCGACCAGATGAAAAGACAGAAGAATATCTGAAATCCTGTGGAATAAAAGAAGCGGACTTTTCAGAACTGTACAGTGATACAGATGCAGAGTATGAAAGCTGTATTGAGATAAACGCGGCGGAACTGGCTCCACAGGTCGCGGTTCCATACAGTCCGGCGAACAGTGTTGACGTTACAGAGGTGGAAGGTACGAAACTGGATCAGATTATTATAGGGGCCTGTACCAATGGAAGGCTGGAAGATATTCAAGCCGCAGCGGAAATCATAGGCGGGCGTAAAATACCGCATGCGTTTAAATGTTTTATCGTACCGGCCTCAAATAAAGTTTATGCAAAAGCCTCGGAAAAGGGGTATTTGCAGACATTGGCTGAGGCGGGATGCATTATTGTAAATCCCGGCTGCGGAGGCTGCGGAATACAGATGCCCATGATTGCGGGGGAACGATGCCTGGGGACACATAACCGGAACTTTAAAGGCAGGATGGGCAGTCCGGATTCGATGGTTTATCTGGGGTCGCCAGAGACGGCTGCTGCAAGCGCCCTGACAGGCAGGATTACGGATCCGCGGTGTATATAAGGGGGATGGTGTATGTTGCAGACAAAGGTAAGATATAAAGTTTTGGAGAAGCTGGGGGATCATATTGACACAGATGTAATGACGCCGGGAAAATATTTGACTTCTTATGATCCAGAATATTTAGGTTCCATCTGCCTGTGTGATTTAGAACCGGATTTTCCCTCAAAAATGGCACAGGGGGGAATTCTGATTGCCGGGAAGAATTTTGGATGCGGATCGAGCCGGGAGACAGCGCCGATTGCATTAAAAGCTGCTGGTACAAAAATGGTGATTGCAGAAGAATTTGCCAGAATTTTTTACAGAAATGCATTGAATATCGGACTCCCGTGTGTGATTTGTAAAAAAATATCGGAGAACACAGATGTGAAAGATGAACTGGAAGTAGATCTGGAGACAGGGAGGATCCGGAACCTGACGAAAGGAACCATAATGGAAGGAACGCCGATACCGGAAGATTTAAGAGCGCAGCTGAGCGCAGGCGGCCTGATGGCATATTTAAAGATAAAACTGGAGGAAGGTGCTGAAAAAGAAGATGAACACTCTGTTTGAAAAACTGTGGGATTCTCATGTTATAGAACAGCTGGATGAAGAGAGTTATTTACTGGCAGTGGATAGAATATACCTCCATGACCTGTGCGGGACGTTTGCTTTTCAGATGATGAAGGAAAATAAAAAAGATATATTTCGCAGAGAAAATGTATATGCAACTCCGGATCATACGCTGCCATCCCGCAAAGACCAAAGAAAAGACGCCTGTGAGATCAGCAGACTGATTATGCCGAAGTTCCGGGAAGGGTGCAAAAGATACGGGATTACTCTTTTTGATACCGGAGACAGTCATCAGGGAATCGTTCATATTATAGGGCCTGAAACCGGGTTATCCCTGCCGGGTATGACAATCGTATGCGGCGACAGCCATACTTGTACTCATGGCGCAGTCGGCGCGCTTGCGATGGGGGTGGGAACAAGCGAGGTGTATCATGCACTGGCAACCACATGCGTCATCGCAAAAAAGCCAAAGACTTTGAAAATTGAAATTAAAGGACGGCGGAAGGAAGATATCAGCGCGATGGACATCATACTGTTTATCATCTCACAGGTCGGAATTGATTTTGGTGTGGGGTATGCCGTGGAGTATACAGGAGAAGTTGTACGTCACATGAATATTGATGAGAGATGTACATTGTGCAATCTGACAATTGAATTGGGCGCAGAATATGGAATGGTCTCTCCGGACAAAACTACACTGGAATATCTGCGAACGAGAGAATACGCGCCATCAGGTGATAACTGGGATGCCATGAAAGAATACTGCGGGCAGATTGCGACGACATCGGAAAGTATATTTGACAGGGAAATCACATTTGATATTTCAGGGATAAGCCGGCAGATAAGCTGGGGAGTCGACCCATCTCAGACGGTTGCCGTAGACGGGCGGGTGCCTGAGATTGTGAAAGGATCGTCAATAGCAGAAAAACAGTCTTACGAAAAAGCGTATGCGTATATGGATCTCCGGGCAGGACAAGCTATGAGCGAGATTAGTGTGGACTATGTATTTATCGGTTCATGTTCCAATGGAAGGATTACATACCTAAAACAAATCGCAGAATTAGTCAGAGGGAAAAAAGTGGCGGAAGGCGTGACAGCGTGGATTGTGCCCGGATCTGCGCAGGTGAAGAAAACTGCGGAACAGATGGGGATCGCAGAGATTTTTACAAAAGCAGGATTCTCGTGGGGAGAGCCAAGCTGCAGCCTGTGTGTGGGAAGCAATGGAGAAATGATCCCTCCTGGAAAACGCTGTGTGTCAACTACGAATAGAAACTTTATCGGCAGGCAGGGAAGAGGCGCGAGAACCCATTTGGCGGCTCCCTATACAGCAGCTCTTGCGGCTTTAAATGGCAGGATTGTATAGAAGGAGGAATCATGGAAAGGTTTGAAGTACTTAAAAGCCAGGCGGTTCCGTGGCTGATGGCGAATGTTGATACAGACTGCATTACACCGATGAAGCGGCTTTTACTGGATATGGATAATATAGCTTATTACTCTTTTGAACCGTATCGGTTTGTAAACGGTGATGGAGATAAAGGTGCATTAAACATGGACTTTCCCCTGAATATGGAACGTAATAAAGATGCAAAGATTATGATTACAGGAGAGAATTTCGGCTGTGGGAGTTCCAGAGAGACTGCGCCTGAGGCGATTAGAAAGTGCGGGATCCGATGTCTGATTGGAAGTTCTTTTGGCGGTATTTTCACAAAAAACTGTTATCAGCAGGGGATACTTCCGGTTAAACTGCCAGAAAGCATTGTGGTAAAGATAGCAGAAGAGGCGGAAACAGGAGGCATATTCGAAGTAGACTTGCCAAAGGAAACCGTAAAAACCCCTTCCGGGGAGACTTATCAATTTGAGATAGATAAGGCAAGAAAGCAAGCTCTTCTGGAAGGGATGAATGATGTTGAGAGAACGATGCAGTACAAAGAAAAAATTGTGCAGTATATAGAACAAGATATGCAGAAAAGGAAATGGCTGTATGCAAAAACAGGAATAGATGAAAATAAAGGAGGTGCCAAATGCTAATTTTAATGACGCATGGAAACTTTGCTGAAGGAATTCTGCACAGCGCACAGATGATCATAGGGGAAATAAAGAATACCTATACGATTTGTGTGCAGCCGGAGATGAGTCCTGAGGCTGTGGAAGAACAGTTTAATACAATTGCCTCTGCAGCGCAGGATGGAGAAAATATTGTTGTGATGGTAGATATCATATCGGGGACACCATGCAATGTAGCGCTTCGCAATTCAAAAAAATATAAGAACTATACGATCGTTTCAGGTTTGAATCTGGCTCTTTTGATTCAGTATGCTTTGGATGAAACTTCAGAGAAAATTTCAGACAGAGTTGAATATGCGATTGAGGAAGGAAAGCGTCAGATGATGAATGTGACGGAGACATTTAATCAGCAAATGAATCAATAGGAACTCTGTCAGAAAAAAAGCCGGACAGGAGGTGGAATTACAAAAGGGCAGGGATGGAGAGAACGCTTCAGTGTATTAATAAAAAGGAGGATTGGCATTATGTTAGTGAACATGACCAAAATTTTGGAGCATGCGGTAGAAAATCATTATGCAGTAGCGGCAGTAAATGTATGGAATGGAGAAAGTGTGCAGAAATGTTATGAGGCGGCAAGCGAACTTAGGGCCCCGATGATCATCAATGTATCCGGCTTCGTAAAAGACATGGAATGGATCGCCGGAGCGGCGAAATATTGGGAGAGGAAATATCCGGAAGTCCCTGTTGCGCTGAATCTGGATCATGGTTTTGACTTTGATATGGCTGCAAGAATGATCCATTATGGCTACACGTCTGTGATGATTGATAAGTCTTCGCTTCCGTTTGAAGAAAATGTGCGTCAGACAAAAGAGGTTGTTAAAATGGCACATGCTGCAGGCGTGAGCGTAGAAGGCGAAATTGGACATGTGGGAGGCCTGGGGTTCTGCGCCCCTGATGAAAATGGAAATATCAATTTCAGTTATGAAGAGGATTCGGAAGAGCTGACCACTCCGGAAGATGCGGCAGAGTATTTAAAGCAGACTGGCGTAGACTGTGTAGCAGTAGCGGTTGGCACTACGCATGGGGTATATAAAAAGGAGCCAAAGATGGATTTTGACAGATTGGCTGCGATTAAAGCTGCGGTAGATAAACCGCTTGTGCTCCACGGCGCTTCTTACAGTGGGGATGAGAATCTGAAAAGATTTGTAGAAGGCGGAATTGCTAAGATCAATATTTTTTCAGAACTGGCGGAAGAAGCTCTGAATTATTCCCAGAATTATTTAAAGGAAGATGACAGTCCGAAGATTTTTCTCATGGAAGAACAGGGGTTAAAGGGGTACAAGGAGAAAATGATTCATTTTATGAAATTGTTCGGACAGACAAACCGGTACTAGAAGAAAAAGGAAGGAGACATTATATAAAATGAAAAAAATTCTATGTATCAGTGACGTGGGAATAGATAAGGAAAATATGCTAAAAGGATTTTCTTACCTGGAGAAGTATGGGGCGAAGCTGGAAATTGTGGAAGATAAGCAGAACCATAACCGGGGGGAACTGCAGACTTCTTTCCGCAGGATGGAGGAAGAAGGGCCTGACGCATTGCCTGTCAATGAAGAGGTCCTGGAAAAAGTAAAAGATGCTGATGTGCTTGTCGCTCATTTAAATCCTGTCTGCAGCGCCTATCTGGATGCCGGTGAGCATCTGGAAATGGTAGGGCTCCTGCGAAGCGGCATGGAAAATATCAACGCAGAAAAGGCAAAAGAAAAAGGTGTACGGGTGGTGCTGTCCCCAGGGCGTGTTTCTGTTCCGGTTGCGGATTTTACAGTGGGTCTGATGCTGGCAGAAACACGGAATATTACTCGTGGAGACAGGGGAATGCGCGCCGGAAAATGGGAGGTACCATATCCGAACGATGGCAGGATACATACGATGAAAAGTATGACTGTGGGGATCGTAGGATATGGCCAGGTGGGAAAGAAAGTGGCTGCCAGGTTAGTTCCGTTTGGATCCAGGATTATTGTCTATGATCCGTATTGCAGTGAAGAACAGATCCGGGGCGATGGATTTGAAAAAGTAACGTTAGAAGAGCTGATGAAAACAGCTGATATTATATCCGTACATTTTAGACTTACATCGGAGACAGAAAAAATGATAGGCGAAAGAGAACTCGCAATGATGAAACCAGAAGCATATCTCATTAATACCGCAAGAGCAGGGCTTGTGGATGAAAATGCCCTGGTAAAAGCGCTGCAGGAAAATAAAATAATGGGCGCAGCGCTTGATGTATATGTAGAAGAGCCGCTTCCGGCAGACCATCCGCTGCGCAAATTAGAAAATGTTACCCTGATTCCTCATCTTGCGGGAGTATGCTGCGAATTGGAAGAATTATCCATGGAAATATTATCGGCAGATCTGGAAAAGTATCTGAAAGGTGAAAAATTGACAAATGAAGTGAAATACTAAGTTCCGACGATGAGTAGGAAGGAGAAAGTATATGGAAAATTTATGGATTGCGATTGGAGTAGGATTTATTTATTATCTTGCATATGTGGAAAGTCCTTTTATTCAATTCTTTTTCAAAGAGGCAATTGTGATCGGCGCGGCAATCGGTTTGATCATGGGAGATTTTAAAACGGGTCTTATTATGGGTGGTAATTTCCAGATTCTTTATATTGCGGGAGTTATGGCTCCTGGAGCGAATCTCTCAGTAGATTCTCAGCTTGCATGCTGTGTTGCTATTCCAATCGCAATGTCAACCGGTATGGGCGTAGAAGAGGCAATGGTCATGTCCGTTCCATTCGGAGTACTGGGAGTATTCCTGGATAACTTCCGGAGAACGGTCATGGGGTATTGGACAAGAAGAGCGGACAAACATGCTCTTCAGGCAAATACTAAAGCGATCATGTTTGATGGAATTGGCGGCCCGCTTATCTTTAATGTGATTATCCGATGGATCCCCGTTGCGGTGATTGTGTACCTTGGCGCCAATACAGCGACTGCGCTGGTAGAGGCAATTCCTGACTGGCTGATGAATGGATTCCGTGTGGCGGGTGGCATGCTGCCGGCAACAGGGCTTGCAATGATTCTGGTCCTGCTGAATAAACCATTCCTGCTTGTATACTATGTACTGGCAGTTGTAATCACACAGGTGGCGTCTGTACCGATCGTAGTTACGGCGGTAGTCGGGGCAATCCTTGGAATACTGCATGTAACATTTACACAGGATAAAACTGCGGCAGCATAGAAAAGGAGGGAAATGTAATGTCAGAAAACACGATGAATACAGCAATGGAACGAAATGATAATGTACAGAATTCCAATGAGACAAAGCCCCATATAGAATTGACAAAGAAAGATATTACAAAGACCTGGGCTTACTGGCTGTCATTCCACAGAATTTCTCAATGTTTTGAGAGATATTATGGTCTGGGCGTCTGTGTTACACTGATTCCGGTTTTGAAAAAACTGTATCCGAGAAAAGATGATCTGAGCAAAGCTCTGACAAGGCATCTGGAGACTTTTATGACTGACCCGGGATTTGGGGCGGCGATCATCGGGCTGACTGTCGCGATGGAAGAGGAAAAGGCGAATGGAGCGGATATCAGTGATGCGGCGATAACCGGTATGAAATCTGCTTTGATGGGGCCGTCGGCAGGATTTGGAGATGCATTGAACTCTGCAACAATGTCTTCTGTTTTCCGGGCATTGTTCATTCCGTTCGCGCTTGCGGGGAGTGCGGCCGGACTGCTGGCAGCAGTTTGTATTTTCTTATGGTTCAGCGGGATTGCGTATTTTTCCTGTCACATCGGATACAGCAAAGGGAAAAAATATCTGATGGAAGTAATGACGTCTGGAAAGATGAAAAGCCTGATGCTTGGAGTAAGTGTGCTTGGCGCATTTATGATGGGAGTTATGACAACAAATTATGTCAGCATTTCATTAATCCCAGAATGGGAACTCTCCACAGGAGCTGCGCTGAGTCTGCAGTCGACTTTGGATGGGATCATGCCCGGTATGCTCCCGATGGCGCTGACGCTCGGCTGCTATGCGTTTCTGCGCAAAGGAGGGAAAATTCTATATGCAATTTTGGGAGTGATTGTAATCGCGCTCTTAGGGGCGGTAATTGGATTGTTTTAAACTAGAATCTTATATAGAAAATAGGGAGGTGTTATTTTGGCAGAGGTGGGATTTGTAAGAATCGATTCCAGGATGATACATGGACAGATTACGACGAGCTGGAATAATGTGGTAAGAGCGAGCAAGATTATCGTAATTGACGATATTGTGGCGGCGGATGAGATGCTGGCTATGGGGCTGCAGTTTGCGGCTCCGGTAGGAACGAAGGCGATCGTATATTCTGTTGAAAAAGCAGCGGCAGAATGGGATAAAGATCAATTTGGAGACGGAAAAGTCATGGTGCTCTTCCGGGATGTTGATGCAGCATATCGATCATGGAAATCCGGGTTTCACTATAAAAAGCTGAATATCGGAAATATACCGACTGCTCCTGGGAGAAAACCGGTTTATAAGACATGTTTTATGAGTCCGGATGAGTATGAAAAGCTAAAGGAACTGAATGACTTACAGGTCGAAGTATATCTGCAATTTATGCCTCAGGAGAAATTGGTAACATTCGATAAGCTAAAAATGAAATAGGAGGATGTCATAATGCTGCCGAAATTACATTATGCATTGGATACATTGTCTGTGGAAGAGACATTGTCCTGCCTGAAAGATGGTGTGGGCGAGGAAGCAGATGTGATCGAACTGGGCTCCAGTATTATTTTTTCAGAAGGAAACCGTGTCATAAAATATGTAAAGACACTATTCCCGGAAAAAGAAATCGTGGCAGATATAAAAATGCTGATGCCGACCGCCAGGGGGAGTGTCCCGCCGCTGATGGACGCAGGTGCGGATGCTGTCATAGCGGTCAGCAGCAGAGATATGGATATGGTGGCGGCCGCGGTAGATGAGATTTATACAAAAAGAAATAAGAAAATGTATATGTATATCCATGTGGAGAATCATGAGCCTTTTCCGGAAGAACTGATTGACGCCTGGAAAAGCTCAGGGATTGAAAATGTGATCTACCATTCTGTTAATCCGGGGTTTGCATGGGATGACAAGGATACAGAGACAGTGAAGCTGCTGTGTTCGAAAGGGCTCCGGGTATCTGTGACCGGAAAGCTGAAGCTGGATAAAATAGAGAAGTTTAAAGATCTGCCTATTTATTCCTTTATTATTGGGACGGCGATTGCGAAAAGTGAGAATCCGCTGAAAGAAATTAGGAAATTTAAACAGGAGATCGGGCGCGTATTTAGTAGAGAAGAATAGAGAGTGATAGACAGTCCCATAGAGAATTCATGCCGGCAAAGCACAGATTCTCTATGGGACTGCCCCTTTTCTACGTGACAGCAACTAAATAATTTGTTAGCTGTCAGCTCCATGGCTTCACTAATATAGTGTAAGTTTCCCCGTAGAATCCCTGAACTTCAAAGTTGTTCTGACATGAGTGATCCTGTAGGGGGTATCCGGTTCGTTAATGCGGGAGAGGAGCATGTCCGCGGCGATATATCCGATCTGTGAACTCGGGATATCGACCGTTGTCAGGTGAGGATCGACAATGCGGGACTCGGTGGAGTTATCGAATCCCGTGATGCGGACATCTCCCGGCACGCTGATTCCTTCTTTTTTCAGGGCGCCGATCAGGTCAATGGCGACAAAATCGTTTGCGCATACGAATACATCGGGAAGCTGCAGCGTGCGCCGGATCGCCTCTCTGAGCGTGTCCGGATTGTCAAAGACTGTTCTTCCGGTGAACTGAGCGGTGCAGGGGGAGAGAGCGTTCTCACTAAGAGCATGCATAAACCCCTGATACCGCTCGGAAAAAGAGCGGCAGTGTTTTGGATCCCCTGCGAATGCCAGGCTGCACAAGCCGTTCTGGATCAGGGTATCTGTCAAGTTAAAGACGCTCATGTGATTTTCCATCAGGAGGAAATCCGCGTTGATGCGGGTCATATCCGCATCGGCCGCTGTATCTATAAAAAGGAGCGGGATATTGAGACTGTTCAGCATTTCGATATATTCTATATCAAACATCTCCAGGCAGATGATCCCGGCTGTCTTTTCTTTATTAAACCCCATCGGAAGCCGGAGAGACGAGATTTCCGTCTCTCTTACCGGAAACATAGAGAGCCGGTAATTATTTCTGCTTATTTTTTCCTGAAATGTATTTAGCGCATAAGTTCCGAAATGGGAGCCATAAGGCATATTCTGTGTAATCAGAGCAAGTTCTTTTATCTCAGTATTTTCAGATGGGGAAGGCTGTGACAGATAGATCACGCGCCGGTAGCCCATTTCCGCTGCTTTCTCAAGTATCTTCTGGCGTGTCTCTTCGGCGAGAACCCCTGTATTATTCAGTGCTTTTGATACTGTATTTCTGGAAAGCCCCAAAGCGTCTGCTATATCCTGAACTGTAATTTTCTTCTCCATAATAGCGCCTCCCGAATAATAGTGTTACATTTAATGTAATAGAATTGTGCAGATTTGTCAAATGTAAAGTAAAGAAAAGATAAAAGTCCTGAAATATAATCATAAGATTTTACAGAAAACATAAAAATGGTGCATTTGTAAAATAAAAATGTTATGCAAATGTAAAAATTATATTGACAATATGCACAATGAATGATAGTATTAACCCAACAAATAAATTATCTATGCATAAAAGATCGATCGAACAATGCAGAGTGTGCAAATGTAAACACAGGAGGGGCTAAAAATGAGAGTTTTCCGCAAAAACAGTACGGCGGTCGCTAAGCAGACGCCGCGGGAAAAACTGAAGTATGTGAAAAAGAACTGGCAGCTTTATGTATTCTTTCTTCTGCCGGGACTGCTGCTTACACTGATCTTTAAGTATGGGCCGATGGGCGGCATCCTGATCGCCTTTGAAGATTATAACGTCATCGAAGGCGTTCTGGGAAGTCCCTGGGTGGGGCTGGATTATTTCCGGCGGTTCCTTTCATCTCCGGACTTTATGAACTATCTGATGAATACGCTGAAGCTGAGTGTGTTCGGGCTGCTGTGGGGCTTCCCCATTCCGATTATACTGGCGCTTCTGCTGAACCAGATCCGCAGAACGGGAATCAGAAAAAAGATTCAGCTTCTGATCTATGCGCCGAACTTTATCTCGGTTATCGTGCTCTGTGGTATGGTCCGTATGTTCCTTTCACCGGTGGGGCCGATCAATTCCCTGTTCGGAATTAACACAAACTGGATGACTATGCCCGAGGCGTTCCGCACGATCTACATCGCCAGCGGAATCTGGCAGACGGCGGGCTGGTCGTCCATCATGTACACGGCGGCGCTCTCTAACGCCAGCAAGGATCTGGAGGAAGCGGCCATTGTGGACGGGGCGAACATCCTGCAGCAGATCCGGTATGTACAGCTCCCGGCGATCAAGGACATTATCGTAATCCAGTTTATCCTGCAGGCCGGAAATATTATGAGCATCGGATTTGAAAAAGCGTATGCTCTGCAGACGGATATGAACCTTCCGGCTTCCGAGATTCTTTCTACATATGTATACAGACTCGGTCTTCTGAACGGCGATTATGGCTATTCAACAGCGGTCGGGCTTTTCAATTCAGTGATCAATGTGATTCTGCTTGTGTTCGTGAACTGGGTTGTGAAGAAATTAAACGACGGCGAAGGATTATAAAAAGGGGGATTTGATGATGGAAACGAGAAGAAAAATGAAACTCGGAACATCCGACCGGATTATTCTCGGCGTCGGATACACACTGCTCGGCCTGTTTGTGCTTGCGGTTTTTGTGCCGCTGGTGTATGTAGTCCTTGCCTCCTTTATGGATCCGAACGTGCTGAACAATCAGGGGCTCAGCTTCAACTTTAAGGACTGGACGCTGGACGCCTACAGGCGCGTGCTGGAAAATGATATGATCTGGCGCGGCTTTGCAAACTCCTTCTTCTATTCGGCGGCATTTACAGTGATCTCCGTGTTTGTCACGCTGCTTGCGGCGTATCCGATGTCCAAGAAGGACTTTGTGGGACGGCAGTTCTTTAATATAATATTTGTGATCACCATGTTTTTTGGCGGCGGCATGATCCCGACGTTTATCCTGATCAATAACCTTCACATGGTCAATACGATCTGGGCAATCCTTCTTCCGGGAGCATTTAACGTGTGGAACATGATTCTTGCAAGAACCTATTATCAGTCAATACCGGGCGAGTTAAGAGAGGCCTCATCCCTGGACGGCGCAAGTGAAATCCAGCATTTCTTTAAGATTATGATGCCGGTGTGCAAACCGATCATTGCCGTGCTGGCGCTCTGGTCATTTGTGGGAATGTGGAACAGCTATTTCGATGCTATGATTTATCTGAATGACGCGGATATGCAGCCGCTGCAGCTCGTACTGAGATCCATTCTCGTGCAGAATACGCCTCAGCCGGGTATGATCGCGGATATTCAGAGTACGGCGGAGATGGCGAAAGTGGCGGAGCTTTTGAAGTATGCGACCATCGTTGTGTCGAGTCTGCCGCTGCTGATTATGTATCCGTTCTTCCAGAAGTATTTTGACAAGGGAATCATGGTAGGTTCCGTAAAAGGTTAGGAGGCTGAGAATCCATGAAGAAAAGAATGAAAAGACTGACAGCGCTGGGGCTGTCACTTATACTTACACTGTCTCTGTTCGGATGCAGCAGCGGGAACGCCCAGACGGCGGACACAGATCCGGATACTCCCATCGAAGAAGTTGCATTTCCGCTCAAAGAAACAAAAGAGCTTTCATTTATCACAAGTGCTCCGGCAACAACCACGCAGGAGCCCAATGACAAGCTGATCTTCAAGAGGCTGGAGAAGCAGACTAACGTACATATTGACTGGACCTGTTTTGTGGATGATCAGTTTGCCGATAAGAAAAATCTTGCTCTGGCACAGTTCGGAAACCTGCCGGACGGGCTTTTCACGGCGGGCATGGGCGACTATGATCTGCTTCGGTATGCAAAACAAGGCATTATTATCCCGCTGGAAAATCTAATTGATAAGTACATGCCCAATCTTCAGGCTGTATTTGAAAAATATCCGGAATATAGAACTATGGTGACTGCGCCGGATGGACATATTTACTCCTTCCCGTGGATCGAGCAATTAGGCGAAGGAAAAGAGGCTATTCAGGCCATCGGTGATATCCCGTATATTAATAAGAAGTGGCTGGATTTCCTCGGACTTGATATGCCAACCACAACAGATGAATTGGAGCAGACGCTGATCGCGTTCCGTGACAATGCAGACGCCCTTGAAGAAGAATTTGATATCGAGGGTGATGTGATCCCTATGTCATTCATCATCAACAATGGCGATCAGGATCCAGCAATCCTGATCAACGGCTTTGGAGATGGCTATGGAGATACTGGAGATCATTTCGCGGTGACAGATGAGGGGGAAGTGATCTATACAACGGTTCAGGAGGGTTACAAAGAAGGAATCGAATGGCTGCATTCTCTTGTTGAACAGGATCTCGTAGATCCCGAAGCGTTTACTCAGGAATGGTCTACTTATGTGGCAAAGGGGAAGAATCACAGATACGGCCTCTGCTTTACGTGGGATATCGCAAATATTGACAACTATGAGGATTATGTGATGCTGCCGGCTCTGGCGGGACCGGATGGCCTTGTAAATATTACGAGACAGAATGGGAGCGAGACCAGCGGATTTGACAGAGGAAGATGCGTGCTTACAACAAGCTGCCGGGATACTGCGCTTGCGGCTGCATGGATTGATCAGATGTACGCTCCGCTCCAGTCCGTCCAGAATAACTGGGGAACCTACGGAGAAAAGGATGCGGACAACATCTTTGAAATGAGTACCAACGCGGAGGGTGGAGAGATGCTGAAACACCTGGATCTGGGTGACGCGTCTCCGGTAGAAGTCAGACAGGCTCAGTCCGTAAACGGGCCGCTCGCTGTGCTCAACGACTACTACGACGTCTATGTGACTCAGCCAGACGATGCGAAATGGCGTCTTGACAACATGCATGAGACATATCTGAAAGATATGCACAGTCAATATGTTTATCCGAACGTATTTATGAGTATTGACGATACCAACAGAGTGTCACAGCTTGACACGGATATTAAGAAATATGCGGAGCAGAAGAAAGCAGACTGGATTCTAAATGGAGGCATAGAAGAAGAGTGGGACGCCTATCTTCAGAAGATGGAGGATTACGGACTCTCGGAGTACCTTGCCATCAAGCAGAAATATTTTGACCAGTATCAGGAATCACTGGCAGAAATGGAAACAACAGAGAATACGGATACTACATCAGAAAATTAAGGAAAGGAATTCAATCAATATGACAAGTCAGACACTGCGCGAAGCAAGAAAATACGAAGAGGCTTCTGAAAAAATGATACAGAAAGAGGAACGGCCGGATTTCCATTTGTCTACACGCACTGGCTGGATGAATGATCCGAACGGGTTTTCTTACTATAACGGACAGTATCATCTGTTTTATCAATATAATCCCTATGAAACTCATTGGGGATCAATTCACTGGGGACATGCAGTGAGCAAAGACCTCCTGCACTGGGAATATCTTCCGGCGGCTTTGGCTCCGGATGAAGCGTATGACAGAGACGGATGTTTCTCCGGGAGCGCTGTGACGCTCCCGGATGGCAGGCAGCTTCTGATGTACACAGGCGTGATCAGGGAGCGGCAGGCAAACGGTGAATACTGTGATCTGCAGACTCAATGCCTTGCAGTGGGAGACGGCGTGGATTACGAAAAATATGAGATGAATCCGGTGCTGGATGAGGAAAACCTGCCTGAGGGGGCCAGCCGGAATGATTTCAGAGATCCGAAGATGTGGCAGAAGGAAGACGGCACGTACTGCTGCGTTGTGGGGAGCCGTCCGGCGGACGGGAGCGGACAGATCTTACTGTATACCAGCCCGGATGGATTCCGCTGGAGCTTCAAGAGTGTGCTGGCTGAGAACCATAACCGTTTCGGAAAGATGTGGGAGTGTCCGGACTTTTTCAAACTGGACGGGAAGTGGGTACTTCTGACGAGCCCCCAGGATATGCTGCCGGAAGGGTTTGAATACCATAATGGAAATGGGACTCTCTGTATGATCGGTGATTATGACGAGGCGACAGGAACTTTTACCGGGCAGAATGACCAGGCCATTGATTATGGGATTGATTTCTACGCTCCGCAGACTGCTCTGACGCCGGACGGGCGCCGGGTAATGATCGGCTGGATGCAGAACTGGGACGCCTGCGGTCTCCGGCCTTCGGAAGAGAAGTGGATGGGACAGATGAGCCTGCCAAGAGAGCTGTCTATAAAAGACGGGCGGCTTTATCAGAAGCCGGTCAGAGAGCTGGATGAAATGCGGAGAAATAAAGTGGAATACCACAATGTTACTTTCTCTGACGTAATCACTCTGAATGGGATCCGTGGGAGAAAGGTGGACATAGAACTGACGCTCCGTCCCGGGGATGAGGAGAAGCTTTACCAGAAGTTTGCCCTGCGTTTCGCCCAGGATGACAAGTATCAGACAGCGGTCAGCTTCCGCCCGCACGAATCAATTCTCAAAGTAGACCGGAAATTCTCCGGCTCCAGAAGGGCGATTATCCACCAGAGAAGGAGTCTTGTGAATGCTAATAACGGAGAACTGAAACTGCGGCTGATCCTGGATCGGTTCAGTGTGGAAGTTTTTGTAAACGATGGAGAACAGGTTATGACAGCGGTCATGTACACGGATCAGTCGGCGGACGGGATCTCCTTCTATGCGGACGGGACAGTGAACATGGATGTGGTAAAATATGATCTGGTATCAGAAAAATAGTTTTATTTATGAGAAACGGGAGGCGCTGCGGAAATTTCACCGCAGCGCTTAATGATTTTGTCATAGTTTTCCCGCCGGTGCGGATAGAGGCATAAGCTGCAGTCTTTGACTCCGTTTGGCAGATAGGTAAACTGCCCTCCGCAGCCCTCTCCGAGCACATAGAGAGGGCAGTAGCAGAACAGGCAGTTAAAGTTGTCCGGATCCGCACCCTTATGGCAGGGAAAATATTCACAATCCTTATGAGAGAAGTAAGAATAATTTTTTGACATACAAAGCTCCAATCACAGATATTCCTCTTTCTTTTTCGCCCGTCTGGCGACAATAATTCCTACAATAATCATGACGACGCAGACCACGGCAAAGATAACGCCGGCCTTTAATAGGCCGCTGGTTCCACCTTCCCCGGTATGCATGATATTGTCAGCTGTCTCCCGGAAAGTCTGGCCGATAAACTCGGCGATACTCAGATCCAGGTTATTGTAATTCATGTCAAAATAGCTCCAGAAGATGGTTTCGGCCTCTGCGTCCATAATGGAGTAGGCGGCGGAACCATAATACAGATAGAACGTGCCGTCCATATCTTCCGAATCATTTTCGCAGGCAAAATATGCCAGGATCATATGCCCATTGTCTGAGAAGGTATCCGTATACACCTGAGCCAGATACTCTTCCGCGGCGGTTTCATTCCACTTGCCATTGATCCAGATATCTGCGTCATAATCAAGAAGCATGACGTATGGCTGGACGCCGGTCTGGGAGTAGAAATATTTCAGCCCATCTGTCAGGTCAGTGTCGTGAACGATAAATCCCAGCTCATCAAGGTACCAGGTCCCATATGTGGAAGTTCCGGTGACGGGAGTCCTCTCTGTCCGGGAAACTGTCACCTCTGTGGTATTCTGTGAGGAGCCGCCTCCGGGAATATACCGGTTAAAAAGAACGAGAAGGACAATGATCAGGACAAAGACCATCGAGCACCCGCCTCCGCGTCTTCTTGGTCCTCCGCCCCAGCCGAAGAACCCGCCGGGGAAAAACGGACCGAATCCGCCTCTGCGCGGGCCTCCGGGAGGCGGGCCGCCAAAACCGGGGCCGCCGAATCCGGGACCTCCAAATCCCGGTCCTCTGCCGCCTGCGCCGCCTCCGAATCCGCCGCCTCTTCCGCCAAAAGAACGCCCTCCAGAGTGGCCGCCACCGCCGTGTGAACCTCCGCCTCTTCCCATAATGTGATTCCCCTTTCTGCCGATTGTGTTATGGGATTATTATAAAGAAAAGGAGGGGAAATAACAACCTTAAATCAAGATCAACTCTGATAGAAGTCCCTATATAGTTCGTTTCCTTTTTCAATAACAGCGCTTATTTCCTCTTCTGAAACACCCAGCTCATTACCTAATTTCTGCATATCCGCAAAGTCGTCTGCTTTAAATTCAGATGTACTTCCTATGATTTTATTATCCGCTTTAGAAACTGCCGACGCCGAAAAATCATTGACGCCCTCCCATACGATCTCTACAGAAGTATCCTCAAGATCAATGTCGCAATACACATTGCTCACATGAAAATGTAAAGAAAAATTTAACAGGCCCGGCATGGACTGATTGGGCACACTATATACAACCCCGTCCGCATAATCCATAGAATAAAATCCGTCTCTGTTCATATAGAAATTATTTTCCTTTAACTGCTCTGCAAAATTCCCTTCTAATTTACTTTTGACATTGAAATATACGCAGGAATAAATTGAAAAACTGCCGATTAGCAGTGCGAAAACTATAGCTATGGCCAACAGCGCCTTTGCGTATTTCCTGGTGCTCTTAATTTCGTTATCAAATGTTTTCACCATAATCAAATCCTCCTTCAATAAAATATCCAGGGAAATATTAAAACTATCACTAATCTTTACAAGTGTTTCCAGATCCGGATAACTTTTTGAATTTTCCCAATTAGATATTGTCTGTCTTGAAACGTGAAAGATTTCTGCAAAATCCTCCTGGGACATGTGCGCCTCCTTCCTTATTTTCTGAATGTTGCTTCCAAGTGTCATGATAGTTCGCCTCCCTTTTGATGGAATTGTATTGAAGAAGATAGATTATGTCTATCAAAGGCTCCTTGCATTTATAAAATTCGTGCGCAAATATTCTTTGCACACTATATTTTCATCATTATAGTTCGATCCTGCAGGCAGTGCAATGAGAAAAATATTGGAGAAAATGCAACGATTCAGCCATCTGTATATCAGTCGCCGGGTTCTTATGCGGGCATAAACCCGTCCCCTGATGACAGATGGCTGAACCGTTACGAAAAAATAAGAGAAACGCTGCGAAATCAACGTTTCTCTTGTCTTTGGAAAATGCCGCAGACCGGAATCGAACCGGTACGGGTATCACTACCCACGGGATTTTAAGTCCCGGGCGTCTGCCAGTTCCGCCACTGCGGCATCTGTTAAATTGTATCTCTCTTATCGCTAAGAGAAACGACCCAGAAGAGACTCGAACTCTCGACCTCCGCCGTGACAGGGCGGCGCTCTAACCAACTGAGCCACTGGGCCTCGCTATGAGCACTTGGCATCTGTCCTTTAGACGCTTATGTGTGATGCATGCCGGCGCTCTTAGTGAGCGCCTCTGCGCGAACTTAGCAGCCGGCACAAAATGGACCTTCGGGGACTCGAACCCAGGACCGACCGGTTATGAGCCGGTTGCTCTAACCAACTGAGCTAAAGGTCCAAAACTATAGATGCTCCCGAAGGAACAAAAGCCGATGATCGGACTCGAACCGATAACCTGCTGATTACAAATCAGCTGCTCTGCCAATTGAGCCACATCGGCG
>CALWTQ010000007.1 GCA_944384505.1 uncultured Mediterraneibacter sp. | reverse complement strand
GGCCGCGCCTGCTTCTTCTGACAGCTATATATTCACTGACTCCCGGTTTGAAAAAGCCCAGAAAACAGCCCCATTTCGAGAAAAATTCTGCGGGGATGAAGGATGGCGATGGATGACTTCGGAAGGGTATTAGTGAAGCTTAGAGTTCCAGCGAGGGACGTTAGGGCTGACGGTGGAATTGTCTGAGCGGAAGCGAGTTGTCCACCGTCAGTCCTTGCATTTAGTCCGTCACTGGAACTCTTAGTTTCACTTATATCCCTGGAGCGGAATCCAGAGCCATCCTTCATCTCCGCAGAATACGTCTCAGAAATAGCCCCTGTTTTTGAACGTTTTGCATTCGAACATTAGTGAACTTTATAGCTGAACAACAACGCATATCCCGACTCGGATCTACATATGCTTTTAGGGAGAATGTACTGCGGGGAATGGCCATGGGAAGGTTTACGATCCGATTTATGAGGGCGGCCCCGGCAGCTCTCTGCCTGGCGGTGTTTCTGCTGACAGGCTGTATTACCCGCTGCGGGGATGGACAGAAGTTAAGAGACCTTGAATTTACTGTATTAGATAAGGAAGATGTGCCGGAGGAACTGGGGGACATGATTGAAAAGGAACAGGGAAAAGCCTTCCGCCTGACCTATGAGGATCAGGGATATCTGTATATTGCAGAAGGATATGGGACGCAGCCGGAGACCGGATACAGTGTGAAGGTGGAAGCTTTGTATGAAACAGAGGATGCGGTCCATATCCGCACAGTTCTTCTGGGACCGGCGGCGGGGGAAGAGACTCAGGCGGTTCCTACATATCCCTATGTGGCCGTGCAGATTGAATCTGCGCAGTTTGACGCGGCCGGCAAAGAGGTACTGTTTGACTGAGTGTAAAAAGTTGTTGACAGGAGGAGCGTTATGGAGCTGATCAGAAAACCGATCCATTATACCCAGGAGGAAAAGAGTATCTTTGACCAGTTTTATCTGGATGAGGATTACAATGTACCGGACTCAAAAGAGGATGTGCGCAGGATTATTCAGGGAAGCGCGGAGCTAAAGACTGAGGAAATACGGCCGGTGGAGAACTATGTGCGGATCACAGGGAAGGTATATTTCAGGATTCTGTATATGACAGCGTCCGGGGATCCAAAGCCTGCTGTTCTGGAGGGAAAACTGCCGTTTGAGGAGATGGTCTATGCGGAGAGCGACGGCAATGAGACGTTTTTTGTACGGAATATGCGGACGGAGTTTACGGGATCTGTTGTAAATTCCAGAAAAGTCAGTCTCCGCATTATGGCGGAGATGGAGATCGGGAGGGAGCGCTTAAGGGACGAAGAATTGACTGTGGGCGTGGAAAGTGATATTCCGGTCTACAGGAAGATGCAGAAGCTGAATCTGCTAAAACTTTCAGCCTCAAGAAAGGATACATACCGGATCAAAGAGGAGATTACGCTTCCGGGGACGAAAGAGAGTATCGGTCAGATTCTTCTCTCGGACGTGAGCAGCAGAAAGACGGATATACGGCTTGGACAGGACGAAGTGCTGATACGGGGCGAGCTTCTTGTATTCTGTATGTACCTTTCTGCGGAGGAGAAGGCGGACTGGATTGAGCAGAGCGTTCCCTTTGAGGGAAGGATTTCCTGCGAGGGGGTCAGCGAGGGCATGTATTACCATATCAGCCCGTCCCTTGAGGATACTCTTGTGGATATCCGGCTGGATGAAGACGGGGAAATGCGGGTTCTCGGAATTGAGGCAACGCTGGCCTTGCGGATGAATATTTATGAAGAAGAGGAAACGGAAGTTCTGAAAGACCTGTATTCTCTGGAGCAGGAGTGCGTGCCGGAGACAAAAGAAGCGGTTTATGAAGAGCTTCTCATGCAGAATCAGTCCCGTTGCAAGCTGTCTGAAAAACTGTCCCTGCCGGAGCTGAAAGAAGATGTGCTGCAGATCATACACAGCCAGGGAAGCATTCAGGTGGAGAGCGAGCAGCATACTCAGGAGGGGATCCGTGTGGAAGGAATCCTGCATGTGGGCTTCCTCTATCTCAGGGGAGATGACATGGAGCCATACGGGAGCTGGCAGGGAATCGTGCCCTTCTCCTGGCTGATCGAGTATCCGGACCTTCCGGAGCAGACTGTCAGCAGCCTGGCTTCCCACGCCGAGCAGCTGGCCGTAACTCTGGCGGGAAGCGAGGCGGTGGAGATCAGGGCGGTTCTGGCGTTTGACGTTTTCCTGCGAAGAAAAGTTCCGTCAGAGTTGATTACGGATGTGCACATTCAGCCGCTGGACAGAGAGGCGCTTGCGAAACGTCCCGGAATTGTAGGGCACATTGTACAGAGCGGGGAAGATCTGTGGAGCCTTGCCAAGAAATATATGACGACAACGGAGGGGATTATGGAAGTGAACGGACTGGATAATGAAACTGTCAGAGTTGGGGATAAACTGTTGATTTTTAAAGAGAATATGAGTATACTGTAGGCATAATGTATACAAGATACAGGAGGATGCAAGATGAATCAGATTGAACTGAAAGCGCTGGCAAAGATCAATCTGGGGCTGGATGTACTTGGGAGAAGAGAGAACGGATACCATGATGTACGGATGGTGATGCAGTCCGTTTATCTTTATGATGAGGTGAAGATAGAGAAGACGGACCGGGAGGGTATCACGGTTGAGACGAATCTGGGATTCCTTCCTACAGGGGATGGAAATATCGCGTACAAGGCAGCGCAGCTTTTAAAAGATGAGTTCGGGATCAGCGACGGGATCAGAATTGTATTGAGAAAACATATCCCAGTGGCGGCAGGGCTTGCCGGGGGAAGTTCTAATGCGGCGGCTGTCCTCTATGGAATGAACCGGATGTTCCGCCTGGGGCTTTCCCGCCAGGAGATGATGGATCGTGGAGTGAAACTGGGGGCGGACGTTCCGTACTGCATTATGCGGGGAACCGTCCTGGCAGAAGGGATCGGCGAAGAGCTCAAAGAACTGCCTCAGATGCCGAAATGCACTGTGCTCATCGCAAAGCCTCCGGTCAGCGTATCCACGAAGGCTGTCTATGAGGCGCTGGATGCAGAGGAGATTACAGATCATCCGGATATTGACGGGATTATTGCGGGCCTGGAAGAGGGCAGCCTGAAAAAAGTGGCTGCATATATGGGAAATGTGCTGGAAGGCGTGACGATTCCCATGCATCCGGTGATCAGTGAGATTAAGGAGGAGATGAAGGCCGCGGGGGCGATAAACGCCATGATGAGCGGGAGCGGTCCGACTGTGTTCGGCCTCTTTGAAAACCGGGCGGACGCGAGAAATGCACAGAAAAGAATCAGAGAAAAATCACTGGCCAGGCAGGTCTATGTGACGAGTATACACAATGTGAGGAGGAATCAGGATGTCCATTGATTTTGAAGTTACGATGAATGAATATCTCCCGCTTCGGGATGTTGTGTTCAATACGCTTCGGCGCGCGATCCTGCGAGGGGAACTCAAACCCGGAGAAAGACTGATGGAAATCCAGCTTGCCAATAAGCTCGGCGTGAGCCGGACTCCGATCCGGGAGGCGATCCGCAAGCTGGAGCTGGAGGGCCTTGTCCTGATGATTCCGCGCAAAGGCGCGGAAGTAGCGGAAATCACGGAGAAGAATTTAAGAGATGTGCTGGAGGTGCGGTGCGCTCTGGAAGAGCTGGGAGTACAGCTGGCGTGTGACCGGATCGATAAAGAAGGACTCCGGAAGCTGCATGCCGCGGCGGAGAAGTTCCGGGATGTGCTGGACAGCGATGATATTACGCAGATCGCCCAGGCAGACGAGGCGTTCCACGATGTGATCTTTGAGGCCACGGACAACGCCCGGCTGATCCAGCTCTTGAATAATCTGAGGGAGCAGATGTACCGCTACAGGATAGAATACCTGAAGAAAAGGGAGTGCTATCCCCAGCTTCTTGCAGAGCACCAGGGGATCATTGACGCCATTGAGGGACACGATAAGGCAAAGGCGACGGAGATTACAATCGTCCATATCAACAATCAGGTGGATACCGTGGTCGGCACACTTCGCCATAGGGATGAAAAATAAGAATATTCGTAACAGTTCAGACGTCAGAAATGAGGGGGACTGTTGCGAATATTTTTAAAATATTCTGGCTATACTCCATGTATCAGAGAACATGGAGGTTATACATATGGACAGGATATATAATGAAAAGATTCAAAGGAGAACAACGGCAATTCTGCTTCTTCTCGCCCTTGCGCTGGCGGGAGTCGTGACGATGTCCGCGTATCAGCGGGCGGAAGCCGCGGCGGGGGTAAGGCTGCAGGAGCATCTGGCTCAGGAAGTGCTTCGCTTTCATGTGCTGGCGGACAGCGACAGTGAGGAAGACCAGGCAGTGAAACTGAAAGTGCGGGACGGCGTTCTGGACTATCTGGAAAGGGAGATGCCTGAGACTCTGGATGCCGCGCAGACAGCGGAGTGGGTCAGGGAACACACAGATGAGATCGAGGATGTGAGCAGGGAGATCGTGGCGGCAGAAGGAAAAGACGATACCGTAAGCGCTGCGGTCACAACCTGCTGGTTCCCTGAAAAAAGCTACGGGGATCTCACATTCCCGGCGGGGAACTATAAAGCGCTGCGCATTGAGATCGGGGCGGCAGAAGGGCAGAACTGGTGGTGTGTGCTCTACCCTGCGCTGTGTTTCCTGGATACTACGAACGCTGTGGTGCCGGATGAGGGAAAGCAGAAGTTGAAAAATGTATTAACAGAAGAGGAGTATTCCAGAGTGACGGCTGACACAGAGTTTAAAATCAGCTGGTATTTCTGGTAGAAAGAAGATAGCTATGACAGAATTTTTAGTAAAGCATTTTGTAAAGGATTACCAGGATGTGGAGAAGATATCTGTAAGGACGGCCTATGGAGTCCTGGCCAGCTTTGTGGGTATCTTCTGTAATGTTTTTTTATTTATTGTAAAGTTTATTGTAGGACTGATCCTTCACAGTGTGTCTGTTACGGCAGACGCATTCAACAACTTATCAGACGCAGGATCATCCATCATTAGCTTTGTGGGCGTGAAGATGGCAGAAAAGCCGGCGGACAGAGATCATCCTTTCGGACATGGGCGGATTGAATATATTGCAGCGCTGATTGTCTCATTTCTGGTACTTGAGGTTGGATTTACCTTTTTAAAGGATTCCATCGGAAAAATACGGACTCCGGAGGCGCTGAATTTCCAGGCAGTTTCCGTAGTTATTCTTATCCTGTCCATCGCGGTGAAACTCTGGCTCGGACTGTTTAACCGGAAGCTCGGCGTGAAGATTGACTCTAAGGTAATGCAGGCCGTGTTTACAGATTCCATGGGAGATGTGATTACCACAGGGGCAACGGTCGCGTCCCTTCTGTTTTTCCGGATAACGGGGATCAATATCGACGGTATCGTAGGCGCTTGTGTGGCTCTTGTCGTCATGTGGGCCGGCGTCGGAATCGCGAAGGATACGCTGGAACCCCTGATCGGCGAGGCCATTGACCCGGAGATGTATGATGAAATCAAACGCTTTGTAGAGAGCTATGACGGGATCGTGGGGACACATGATCTGATTGTGCACAACTACGGACCGGGCCGGAGTATGGCTTCGATCCACGCGGAAGTGCCCAATGACGTCAATATTGAGCAGTCCCACGAGATCATTGACCGGATTGAGCGCGAGGCTTCCAGAGAGCTGGGGGTATTCCTGGTGATACATATGGATCCGGTTGAGACAAAGGATACAAGGGTGCTCCACATACGCAGCCAGGCCGTGAGGCTTCTGAGGAGTCTTGATCCGGCCTGCAGCCTCCACGACTTCCGGGTGGTGCATGGGGAGAAGCAGATCAACCTTATTTTTGATATGGTAGTCCCGATTGATTACAGCCGGGAGAAGCGGAAAGAACTTTCGGAAGAGATGGAAAAGCGGCTGAAAGATATGGATGAGAGATATGAGTGCGTGATCACGGTGGAGTCTGATTACGTTGCGAAAACAGAAGAGTAAGCAGAGGTGACAGCAGTTATGAAGCGAGAAAATGCATATGAATTTGACGGCAGAGTCCGCTATAGTGAGATCGACCACAGAGGGACATTGACTCTGCCGGCTCTGATCAATTATTTCCAGGACTGCACTACATTTCAATCAGAGGAGCTGGGGCTGGGAAATGATTTCCTTAAACAGGAGAAAAAGGCGTGGGTGCTCTCCTACTGGCAGGTCATCGTGGAGCGTTACCCCGGGATGTGCGAGAAAGTGACAGTGGGGACATTCGCGACGAAATTTAACGGTTTTATAGGCAACAGGAATATGTATATGCTGGACGAGTCCGGAGAGCGGATTGCATGCGCCAATTCCATATGGGCTTTCATGGATCTGGAGAAAGGGCGGCCCTGCAGGCCAAAACCTGAGTGGATCCACGCTTACGGAACAGGAGAACCGCTTAATATGCCTTATGAAGAGCGGAAGATCGTAATGCCGGAGCGCCTGGAGAAACAGGAGCCGTTTCCCGTGCGAAAATATCATATCGATACCAACGAACATGTGAACAACTGTCAGTATGTGCAGATGGCTCTGGAGATGCTGCCGCGGGACCTTACGATCCGGCAGGTGAGAGTGGACTATAAAAAATCGGCTGTCCTCGGGGATGTGATCTACCCGGGAACAGCCCCGGAATCCGGCCGCACAGTTGTGGAACTGTGCAGCAGAGACGGAGAGCCGTATGCGGTTGTGGAACTGCGCCTGTAAATGAAACTACCGGAGACTGTCAAGAAGTTCCTGCAGCACGTCTTCCACGGAATCGGTCTCTCGGGATGCGTATTTTTTTATTCCGGGGGCTGAGTTGACCATGGCATAGCTGGTCCCTGCGAGCTGAAGCATCTCGACGTCATTGTACTGATCTCCGAAGACCATGCACTCGTCCTCGCGGATGTGGAAGAGATCAAGGAATGCCTTGAGCGCGGTTCCCTTATTGTAACCGGGTACGATGAAATCGATCCAGATTGTGCCGGAAGTGACTACCTTGATCTCTGCGGAGAAAAGTTCCTGGAGATGTCTGAGGCGTTTTTTTAGATCCTGTGAAGTCATATCCGCTATGGCAATTTTAAGAAACGGGCCGCCGACTTTCGAAATATCGTCCACAATGCGTGTGGTATTTTTGAATTCCTTTGTGATAAGCTCTACGAATTCCCTGTTCTTTCCCTCTATGTAGCAGGCGTCCTCCCGGGAAATGACAATTTCAAATCCGGATGTGTTCCGAATCTCCCGGATGATTCTGCCGGCCAGTTCGTCAGGGATGGTTCCGCGGCGTATCACACTGCCCTGATGAACGCAGAGTGACCCGTTTTCAGCGATATATGAGATATCGTCCTTAAGCTCACGGAATATATGGCGTTCGTTATCGTACTGCCGGCCGCTGGCGGCTACAAAACGGATGCCTTTCTGTGTGAGCCGGCGTATCAGTTCTATAGCTCTGGGAGTCAGCTCCTGCGCTCCATTCTGGAGCAGAGTTCCGTCAAGATCACTTGCGATTAACTTTATCATTGGTTTATCCTCCTAATTCCCGGTGCACTGACGGTAACAGTATAGCTTAAATGCTTGAAACTGTAAATAAAAAGTAACAAAGAAGAAATACTTGTAACTTTTTTGTAATGGTAATATAATGGGAATATGCCGGGCCGGGGATATGAAAAGCCGGAAGTCCGCATAAATAAGTAAGGAAGATAAAGAGGAAGATCATTATGGGAAAATATTTTGGAACCGACGGTTTCCGCGGTGAAGCAAATGTAGTCCTGACCGTTGAACATGCATTTAAAGTAGGCCGTTATCTCGGCTGGTATTTTGGACAGGATCACAAGGCAAGAGTTGTGATCGGGAAAGATACAAGAAGGAGCAGCTATATGTTTGAGTATGCTCTGGCAGCAGGGCTTACTGCATCAGGAGCAGACGCGTACCTTCTTCATGTTACAACAACGCCCAGCGTTTCCTACGTTGTGAGAACCGAGGATTTCGACTGCGGCATTATGATTTCCGCAAGCCACAATCCATTTTATGATAACGGAATCAAAGTAATCAACAGCGCCGGACATAAGATGGAGGCAGAAGTAGAAGAGAAGATTGAGGCATATATTGACGGAGAGACAGAAGAACTCCCGCTCGCCACAAAAGAGAATATCGGGCGGACGATCGACTACGCGGCAGGAAGAAACCGCTACATCGGACATCTGATCTCACTGGCAACCAGATCCTTTAAGGATATGCGCGTGGGTCTGGACTGCGCGAACGGCAGTTCATTCGCGATCGCCAAGAGTGTATTTGACGCGCTCGGGGCAAAGACTTATGTAATCAACAACGAGCCGGACGGAATCAATATCAACACAAACTGCGGATCCACACACATCAATGTCCTTCAGGAGTTTGTCAAAGAGAAGAAGCTGGACGTAGGCTTTGCGTATGACGGAGATGCGGACAGATGTATCGCGGTAGATGAGAACGGAAACGTAGTGGACGGCGACCGCATCATGTATGTGTGCGGAAAGTACCTGATGGAGCAGGGACGCCTGGAAGGTAATACCATTGTCACAACGGTGATGTCTAACCTGGGGCTCTACAAAGCCTGCGACAAGATCGGCATGAAATATGAGCAGACAGCAGTGGGCGATAAATACGTGTATGAAAACATGTTAAAGAACGGATTCGTACTGGGTGGCGAGCAGTCCGGACATATCATATTCAGCAAGCACGCGAGAACCGGAGACGGAATCCTTACATCCCTTATGATCATGGAAGTTATGCTGGAGAAGAAGCAGACACTCGGCAAGATGGCTGACGAAGTGAAGATATTCCCGCAGCTTTTGAAAAATGTCCGTGTCATTGATAAAAAGACAGCTAGAGAGAACCCGGCTGTGCAGGAGGCAGTTCAGAAAGTGGCTGACGAGCTTGGCGGCAACGGGCGCATTCTTGTGCGCGAGAGCGGCACAGAGCCGGTGATCCGTGTAATGGTTGAAGCGGCGACGGATGAGATCTGCGAAAAATATGTGGACAGTGTGGTAGATGTGATTAAAGCGGAAGGGCTGACAGAGTAATATCCTGAAAACAGCGTTAACAGGGCAAATGGAACTCATTTATTTGAAACAAGTTCCATCTGCCCTGTTTTTTAACCGCCTTTTTAAGGGGATCCGCCCGGCGGGGCGGGACTTACTGTGCTGTGATTACTGTCTGATATCCGGCCGCTTTCAGTCGGCGTTCCATTCGAGCCGCTTCGTCCAGTGTGGGAAATGTACCTACTGTCACCCGGTACAGGCCGTTGTCCTGACTGATGACTGCCGGGAAATCCTGCTCCAGGAGTTCTCTCTGCAGGCGGTCAGCATTGGCGCTGTTCCGGAAAGCTCCTGCCTGGACTGTATAGCCGGACGCCGGGATGGGCCTGCCCTGTTCCGGTGATATTTCAGGTCCGGTGGAGCCCGGGGGGACGGATGTGCCGTTGTCCCAGTAGCCGTTCTGCTCCAGAGTGATCAGGATGCCTTCGGCAATGGCAAGAGCAATATCGTTAAAGTTGTCGTCGAACAGCTGATTGTCGGTGTCTGAATTGATAAAACCGACTTCCACCAGGACAGCGGGCATTTTTGTACGCCGCAGGACAACCAGTCCGGGGCGTTCCTTTACGCCGCGATTTACGAATCCTACAGCCTCGAGCTGTTCATTGATATTTTCAGCCATCTGGAGTTTGATGCCCGATTTGTCGTAGACAAGTGTTTCTACACCGGATACGGCGTTGTCTGTGGGGAAAGAATTGCGGTGGATAGAGATAAAGAAGTCTGCGCCGGCTTCGTTGGCCTCCATTGCTTTCTGATAGGGAGATTCATACACATCTGTTGTCCGTGTATAGAGGACGTCGATTCCACGGTCCTGGAGGATCTCTCCTATGGCGAGGGTGAGGGCAAGGGTGTCGTCTTTCTCCTGCCGTCCGTTGTATACTGCTCCTGGGTCGCGGCCCCCGTGACCGGCGTCCAGCATGATAGAGTAAGGCATGGTCATGCTTCCTTTTCTGAAATGATCTATATTAGAATATGCACAGGCAAAAAAAGAGTGACTGTCAATCAGGACAGTCACTAACTATTATTCCCGGATTCAGACGGAGGTTCTGAATCGGAATTGCCGGATTCTTTCTTTTCGGACGGAGAATCTGTATCCGCATCGGGAATGCTTTCAGACGGAAGATATATATGGACGGTTTCCACGCGGTTCTTATCAAGAGATTCCACCACAAGGCGTATGCCGTCTTCTGTACAGACTTCCTCCCCTGTCTCGGGCATCCGGTCGTCCAGCTTTTCAATGATAAATCCTCCCAGAGAATCATAATCTTCGGATGAGAACTTTGTTCCAAGCTGATCGTTGACGTCATCCAGATTCACAGAACCGTCGATGAGGTACTCGCGTTCGGCAACCTGACGGATCAGGTCGTCGTCTTTCTCGTCATATTCGTCATGGATCTCGCCTACGATTTCTTCCAGGATGTCTTCCAGCGTCACCAATCCGGCCATCTCGCCATACTCGTCAAGCACGATCGCTATGTTGAATGTAGAATCGCGCATTTCAACAAGCAGTTCTGAGATACTCTTATATTCATAGGTGAAATGCGGCTTTCGCATAATATCGCGGATCTGGAAATTCTCCTTCTTATCGTACAGCAGAAGATCCTTCATATTGAGGATGCCGACGATATTGTCCTGGCTGTCCTCATAGACCGGAAGCCGGGTGAACTTGTCCTCGCGGAATATTTCGATCAGCTCCTCATGGGTATTGTTGATATCGGCAAATGTAACATGAACCCTGGGCACCATAATATCCTTTGCGTTTGCATCGCCAAGATCAAATACATTGTAGATCATCTCTTTCTCATCGGATTCAATTACGCCGTTTTCATGGCTTACATCCACGATCGTACGGAGCTCTTCCTCTGTCATGGATTTGCCGGCCGCGTTCGGGTCCACACGGAGCAGGAACATGATGCCGCGGCAGAACAGGTTGATGATAAAAATCGCAGGGGTCATAACCGTCATAATGAAACGGATAATCCGGATGTACCTGAGCGCGATTTTTTCTGCGTTTAACGTTGCGTAATTTTTTGGCGTAACTTCGCCGAATACAAGGATCGCAACAGTCAGAACTGCGGTCGCGATACTGACCATGTAACCTCCGAAAGCATATGCCAGGGAAGCGGAGATGGCGGAGGCGGAAAGATTAACGATATTATTTCCGATCAGGATGGCGCTGAGCATCTTTGACGTGCGGTTCTCCGTAGTGTCAAGAACCAGCGCGGCCCGACGATTCCCCGATTCCGCAAGAGAACGAAGCCGGATCTTATTGACCGACATCAGCGCTGTCTCATTTGATGAGAAAAAAGCGGAAAGCATTAAAAGAATTACAAGTATAATTAGTTGAAAACTGTCACCAGAGTCCACGGTTATAAATTCACTCCTTTGATATTCGCAGACATCAGTCCGTGGGTGAACCGCTGCCTGTGTATTGATAAAAAATATGCAGTAATGCAGCATACAAAATAATATAGATACGAAGAACAGTATACACTCTTTTCGAGAAGTTTGCAAGATTTCAGTTTTCAGCCGCCTTTACATCTGGTCCTGGTTGGATTATAATATGGGAGCAATGAGGTGGGAAAAGACTGAATGGCAGAGAATAAATATGGAAGAAACGGAGTATATTTTATGGATTTATACAGGCAGCTGTGCGATGCCGCCGGCAGGGAAAATGTTTTTGCCGATGAGGCGATGAGCAGGCATACGACTTTCCGGATCGGAGGGCCGGCAGATTATTTTATCACGCCGTCCGGAACTGAAGCGATCAGAGAAGTGATTGAGGTCTGCATTAAGCGGGCCGTGCCATACTATGTGATGGGAAACGGCAGCAATCTCTTGGTTGGTGACAAAGGATACCGGGGTGTGATTATTCAGATTTACCGCAATATGAGCACGATCGAAACGGACGGCGTCCGCATCCGTGCGCAGGCGGGAGCCCTTCTGTCCAAAACCGCGGCCGCCGCGCTGGAAGCATCTCTCACAGGGATGGAGTTCGCCTCCGGGATTCCCGGGACATTAGGCGGGGCGCTCAGGATGAATGCGGGCGCGTATGGAGGTGAGATGAACCAGATCGTTGAGAGCGCGCAGGTATTGACCCAGGACGGCGAGGTGCTGACTCTGTCAGTGGATGAGCTGGGGATGGGATACAGAACCAGTGTAATTTCTAAAAATGATTATGTAGCGCTGGGAGCGGTCTTAAAGCTTGAGCATGGCGACAAGGAAACGATCCGCGCGGCAATGGAAGAGCTTAAGAACAGGCGTGTGGAGAAACAACCCCTGGAATACGGAAGCGCGGGGAGTACGTTTAAGAGGCCGGAGGGTTATTTCGCCGGCAAGCTGATCGAGGAAGCAGGGCTGCGCGGATATCAGGTGGGCGGCGCCCAGGTGTCGGAGAAGCACTGCGGTTTTGTGATCAACAGAGGAGGTGCCACAGCGAAGGACGTGGTGCGGCTCATGAGTGATGTGGTGGAGCGTGTGAAACAGAATTCCGGTGTCACCCTTGAACCGGAGGTAAAGAGAATAGGAGAGTTTTGACAGATGCGTTTTGTGATTGTGACTGGGATGTCCGGAGCCGGAAAGTCAACGGCGCTTAAGATGCTGGAAGATATGGGGTATTTCTGTGTGGATAATCTGCCGATTCCCCTGCTTCCCAGATTTGTGGAGATGTTCAGCGAGCCGGAGGAAGAGGTGAAGAAGGCTGCGGTGGGCCTGGACGTCAGGGGCGGACAGGATTTTTCGGGCCTGAAAGATGTGCTTGATGATATGGATGAGCGGCAGATCCATTATGAAATCCTTTTCCTTGACGCGCAGGACGACGTACTGATCAAGCGGTATAAGGAGACGAGAAGACAGCATCCGCTGAGCGGTTCCGGACGGGTGGACACTGGTATTGCAAAAGAGCGGGAGAAGATTCTTTTCCTGAAAATGCGCGCTACATATATCCTGGACACCAGCAAGCTGCTGACCCGTGAGCTCAAGATTGAGCTTGAGAAAATCTTTGTGAAGGGACATCGTTTCCTGAGCCTGTATATTACAGTAATGTCGTTCGGTTTTAAGTACGGAATACCGCAGGATTCGGATCTGGTGTTTGACGTGCGGTTCCTGCCGAACCCTTATTATATTGACGAACTGAAAGAAAAGACGGGAAATGACCCAGAAGTCCAGGATTACGTGATGGGAAGTGATAAAGCCAGGATATTCCTGGAGAAATTAAAGGATATGGTAGAGTTTTTGATCCCCAATTACATACTTGAAGGGAAAAACCAGCTTGTGATTTCCATTGGATGTACTGGCGGAAAGCATCGGTCTGTAACGCTTGCCAATGCCCTTTACCAGAGCCTGGAATCTCTGGAAAACTACGGCGTGCGCATTGAGCACCGTGACATCGGGAAAGACAGCATCACAAAAAGGAAGTGAGTATATGTCCTTTTCAGGGAAAGTAAGGGAGGAACTGGCAGGAAATATCAGCTCTGCGCGGCACTGCAGGATAGCTGAGATCTCTGCGTTTATCGGAATGTGCGGCACGGTTGTGATTAACAGTTTTGACCGGTGCAGCATAAAAATCCATTCAGAAAACCTGCTTGTCGCAAGAAAAGTCTTTACATTAATAGAAAAAACATTTAATATAAAAACTGATATTTCTATAAGGAGAAATATCGCAAGGGACAGCGTTTCCTATGCGGTCATTGTAAGACGGCATAAAGACGCTTTGAGAATTCTTCAGGCGGCAAAAATGATCAGCGAGCATGAGAGACGGGCGGATGATCTTCGGCCATTTAATCCACTGGTGATCCGTCAGACGTGCTGCAGGAGAGCCTTCCTGCGGGGCGCATTTCAGGCGGCTGGCTCTATGAGCGATCCGCGGAAGTCATACCATTTTGAGATCGTGTGTTCCTCCCCGGAGGCGGCGCAGCAGATCCGGGATGTGATCTGCGGTTTTGACCTGGATGCCAAGATTGTTCAGCGTAAAAAATCATTTGTTGTTTATCTGAAAGAAGGCTCTCAAATTGTAGACATTTTAAATGTGATGGAGGCGCATGTGTCTTTGATGGAGCTTGAGAATGTCAGGATTCTGAAAGAGATGCGCAATTCCGTGAACAGAAAAGTGAACTGCGAGACTGCCAATATCAATAAGACTGTTTCTGCAGCCGTGAAGCAGATCGAAGACATTACATATCTCAGAGATACGGTCGGATTTGAAAACCTTCCGGAGAATCTGGTGGAAGCCGCATACGCGCGGCTGGAGAATCCTGATGCGTCTCTGAAAGAACTGGGTGAGGCTCTCACGCCCCCGGTCGGTAAGTCCGGAATCAACCACAGACTGCGCAGGCTGAGTGAGATGGCAGAAAAGGCAAGGCAGGAGCAAGGAGGATTATTATGATTAAGACACCCGTTGTAGTAAAGGCAGAAGATGGATTTGACGGAAGACCGATCGCGCTGCTTGTGCAGGAGGCAAGTCAGTATGTAAGCAAGATCTATATTCAGATCGGTGAGAAGCATATCAATGCCAAGAGCATCATGGGTATGATGAGCCTGAGCCTGACAGACGGTGAGAAGATCACTGTCGTAACAGAAGGAGAGGACGAGAAGCGTGCGGCGGAGGGGATTCGTACATTCTTTGCAAATATCGCAGGGTAACAAGGAACAGGGGCCGCCCGGGGCTGTGGCGGAGAGATGAAGTCAAAGCCCCCGCTGCAAGCATCGGGGCATTAGACCCTCGCGGCAGTCGCCAAATGGACATGCGGGCATGTCCGCCTGGCTCGCTGCCCGCGGGAATAAACAGAAAGATAAGACGAGAAGAGGCTGTGCAGGCAAGTACAGCCTCTTGCTGTCCCGTCTGATACGGGGAGTCTGAGCGGTAAGGAGAGATTAAGATGACGAAAAAATTGTTGTTTATTTATAATCCGAATGCAGGCACAGGAATCCTGAAGCCGAAACTTTCTGATGTTCTGGACACATTTGTAAAAGCGGGGTATGAGATTACGGTTTATCCAACTCAGAAAGCGCTGGATGCGTCGGAAAAGATCCGATCCTGTCAGGATATTTATGATCTGATCGTGTGCAGCGGGGGGGACGGGACTCTGGACGAAGTTGTAACCGGCCTTCAGATGAGAGGCATTGCCACACCCCTTGGCTATATCCCGGCGGGGACGACTAACGATTTTGCCGCCAGCCTGGGGATTTCAAAGGACGTCCTGGAAGCGGCTGACACAGCGGTGAACGGCGTTCCGTTTCCATGTGACGTAGGGAAGTTCAACAACGATTATTTCATCTATATTGCGGCTTTCGGTCTGTTTACGGACGTGTCTTATGAAACGAAGCAGAGCATGAAGAACATCCTCGGACATCTGGCTTATGTTCTGGAGGGGACAAAACGTATCTTTAATATTCCTTCATATAAAATTAAAGTGACTCATGACGGAGAAGAGTTTGAGGATGAGTTTATCTTCGGCATGGTAACAAACTCAAGATCTGTTGGCGGATTCAAGGGGATCATCGGACCCGAGATAGTTTTCGATGACGGAGTATTCGAGGTGACACTGATCAAAACGCCGAAAAATCCTATTGAGCTCAATGAACTTCTGGGGGCAATCCTTATGAAACAGATCAATCCACAGAGAATGTATTCCTTCAAATCCGGCTGCGTACGGTTTGAGTGCATGGAAGAGATCCCGTGGACCCGTGACGGGGAGTTCGGAGGCGCTCACAGTGAGGTGATAATCCGGAATAAGAAAAAGGCGCTCAATATCATGGTGAGACAGGAGACGGCGGCGGGACTCTCCGTGGCCGGGAAGTCAATGACTAAATAGCCGGAATGTTATCGCAGATTTTCTGCGATATTTCACAGCAATTGTTTTTTGGACCCCCTGAAAATGCAGGGGTTAAAACAAAAAAATCTCCGCAGAATAATCTGCGGAGAATCTTAAAGCAGTGACTCCGAGGGGAATCGAACCCCTGATTCCAGCGTGAGAGGCTAGCGTCTTGACCGCTTGACCACGGAGCCATTTTTCTTTCTGTAGAGGTGTGTGCCTCACAGCGAATATTAATATAGCATATGTTTTAACGTATTGCAAGTGTTTTTTCTGCTTTTTTTATTTTCCGACGATAGCATTTGTTTTCTGAAAATTACTGTGGGCACTGCCTGGTATAACACGTCTTGTAAAAACAAAATTGCTTATATATAATGAATGTAGGTATAATAAATATGGGAGTAAAACAACAATAATTGCAGGCTGGAAGTGATAAAATGATTGATATAGAGAAATTACAGGAATACTATAAACAGGATCAAGTTATTATAAGCCTTCATGCTCAAGAGAGATTAAGGCAGAGAAGGATAAAGGCAAGAGATGTTAGAAATTGTATAATGACAGGTGAGATAATAGAACAATATCCGGACGATTTTCCATTCCCAAGCTGTCTGGTATTTGGATATACAATTAATAATAAGATTATTCATGTTGTGGTGAGTGATGAAGGAACAATGAGTCGGATAATTACTGCATATTATCCTGATACTTTGAAATTTGAGAATGATTTAAAGACGAGAAGGGAGCTAAAATAAAATGAGATGCATGAGCTGTAAATATGGAGAAATGAAAGAAGCAAAAACAACATATTTTGCACAATTAAATAATTGTTATGTAATTATTGAGAATGTTCCTTGTATGAAATGCAGTCAGTGTGGGGAAGAGTTCCTTAAAGCATCAGTGGCAGAAAGAATTGACGATATTCTGGATAGAATTGAAAAGATTGCAAGTAAGATTTTTATTCTGGATTATGCTACAGCAGCGTAATACACGTGGATGATAATAATTGGGATGTGAAAATACAGGTATATTAATTCAAAGCACTATCTGGAGGGGATAGATTACTCTCCGGACAGTGCTTTTTTCCAAAGGGTCATATTCTCAACAAAATTGTTCCAGATAATCTTTCAGTTTCATATACTGCTCAAAGTTTATACTGATTTTCCCTTTTACAACTTCAAAATATTCCTGCTCCCTCAGTGCGCGTATCGCGCGTTCCAGAGTCTTGATATTCATGCCCAGTTCTTCCTCCATCCACTCGTGGGTTCGGGGAATGACAATGGACTTCTTCTCTGCCGGGCTGAATACGACGGCGTCCGACAACATCTGCTCATATGTACGCGCAAGGTAGTCCGCCAGGATGTATGTGGGAGGATAGAACATATTCAAACCGTTGTTGTAGGAGGAACGGTAAAGTTTAAAAGCTACATGCCTGGCGACTTTGCGCAGGATGACCGGGTCTGTATCCAGCCATTCTTCTGCCTTTTGACGGGGGAGATAGACCACAGTTGACGGGGTCACAGCCTGGATTGTCACGGAGGTGGTTTCTTTCTGAGCGAGTACGGTGACTTCACCGATGAAGTCAATCGGTTTGTTGATTTCTATCATGAACACCTTGCCGTTTTTCATCTGATTGATCGCCCGGTTTTCACCTTCAGCCACTATGCCGAAATAGGGCAGGTCAGTGTCTTTGTGATGGATGATCTCTCCGGGGGCGTAGCTGGTTACAAAGGTCAGGCTCCGGAGCGCGTCGGACATGCCGGCTGTATATTCTCGCAGAGCCGGAACTTTCTTTTCTAATTCTTCCAGTGTCATATTTTCCTCCTGTAGATGTCAGCTGGCGCTGAACTGAATCCTGCGTCAGTGCCGCGGGAGCTGCTGAATATGCAATTAGTATAACAAAAATGACTATAAAAGGAAAATAAATTATAAAAATATACAAAAACCCCTCAGATGTCCTTTTGAATTTCTGGATCTCCTGTTAAAATGCGCATACGAAACAACGGAAAGAAAAAGAAACTGTACAAAATGATGAAAGTACAAGGAGAGATGGGAGGCAGACAATATGTCAAAACCAAAAGAAACTTATTTTTACAGCTCTGTCGGCGAAAGGCTGAAAACAGAGTGGAAGATCTATCTGCTGGCGTTTGTATTCATCTTGATCGCTGATAGTATCGGGCAGATACAGATCCCGGCCGGCACAGGGAAATTTATTCTCTTTCCGATCTTCTACGCGATTATACTGGGCGTATTAAGCGGGCCGCAGGTGATGAAGATTGTAAACAGCAAGCAGGTGAAGGCTGCTTCTAAGCTGGTGGTTGTAGGGATCGCGCCTTTTATCGCAAAGCTTGGTATCACGGCCGGAGCGAATATCGAGACGATTCTGGATGCGGGGCCGGCAGTGCTCCTCCATGGATTTGGCAATCTGTTCGGCATATTCTTAGCGCTCCCTGTGGCGATCTTGCTTGGAATGAAGCGGGAGGCAGTGGGAGCATGCTTTTCAATCAACAGAGAATATCACATGGCGTTGATTAACAATATCTATGGTTCTGACTCAGCGGAGGCGAGAGGAAGTCTGTCGATCTATATTGTGGGAGGGATGATCGGAACGATTTATTTCGGCCTTATGGCCTCTGCGACAGCGATGACCGGACTGTTTGAGCCTGAAGCGCTTGGCCTTGCCTCCGGAGTGGGAGCCGGGATTATGATGGCAAGTGCGAGCGCGTCTCTGTGCGAGATATACCCGGCGGCTGCGGATACGATTTCAACTCTTGCCAGTGTGGGAGAGACGATGGCGGGCATCACAGGTATCTATATCAATATGTTCCTGGCGATTCCGCTGTGTGACAAACTGTACAGAGTATTGGAACCCAGGCTTGGGAAGATTGCATTGAAACCGAAGAAAAAGAATGGGGAGGAGGCAGACAAATGAGATACATAGAATGGCTGATTCTGCTAGTGATTGGGGCCTGTGGTACAGGGCTTGCCAATTTTATCGGATACGACGTGGGATTTCTCGATTCCCTTCCGGGATTGATTGTATTGATTGTGATTTCCATGCTGGCCGTGGTATGTACGAAGGTGATTCCCCTGAAGCTTCCGATTGTCGCGTACTGCGCAATCATCGGTCTGCTTGCGGCCTGCCCGCTCTCGCCGATCAGAACATTTGTGATTACAGCGGCTTCTGCGATTAACTTTACAGCTCCGTTTACAATGGTAGGAGCCTATGCAGGACTTGCGATCGGGGATCAGCTGAAACAGTTCGTAAAACAAGGGCCAAAGATCCTGATCGTGGGCCTGCTCGTTATGACGGGGACTTTCCTCGGATCCTGCATATGGGATTCGCTGATGCTGTCACTGACGGGAGTGATCTGAAGTAACAGTTCAGCTGTCAAGGCAGTGCAAACTGAGTGATAAAAGACGAATTCAGGAGGGAGAGAAAACAGATTATGGAGACATGTGATCTGCTGATACAAAATACAACTGTCATGACGGATTATGAAACCATCATGACTGGGATGGATATCGTAATCGAAGATGGCAGGATACTCGGCGTATTTCCGGCAGGCACGGAAGAATACGAGGCGAAGAAGACGCTGAGCGGAAAGGGGCGTGTTTATATGCCCGGTCTGATCGACAGCCATATGCATACGGGACAGCAGCTTCTAAAAGGACTTGTCCTGGATGCAAAGCCGATCATCTGGACAAGGATTATGCTTCCATTCGAGAGTACTTTGACCCCGGAGAAGATGAAGCTGTCCGCCGGAGTTGCCGCGCTGGAGATGATAAAATCCGGCACCACCGCATTTGTGGACGCCGGCAGCTATTATATGGACTCGGCGGCAGAAGTTTACTGTGAGAGCGGACTCAGAGGCTGTCTGTCGTGTTCCACCATGGACGAAGAGGGGCTGCCAGAGAGCATTGCGTCGGATGCACGCTCTGCCGTGGAAGCGACAGACCATCTGTATGATGACTGGCACGGAAAAGGCGGCCTGAAAGTTTATTATTCTCTGCGGGCGCTCAATTCCTGCTCGGATGAACTGATCCGCCTGGCGAAGGAACATGCGGAAGAGAGGGACGCGGTTCTTCAGGCTCATATGAATGAATATCAGGCAGAAGTAGACGGGATCGTGAAACGTACCGGAATGAGGCCCTACGAGTTCCTGGAGAGAGAAGGCGTGCTGTCCGGGCGTTTCCTGGGAGCTCACAGTATCATCCTCTCAGACCGGGAGAAAGAACTGATCAAAGACCGGGGAGTCAGGACATGTCACTGTCCGTTCAGCAACTGCGGGAAGGCTGTGCCGGATACACCGGATCTGATTGCCCGGGGGATAATCCCCGGATTTGGCACAGACGGAGCGGCTCATGGCGGATTAAGCCTCTGGAGCGAGATGAAGATCTTCCGATCCGTGATGAATATTTATCATGGAGTGCCTAAGCGCAATTCGAAGGTAATGCCTGCGGAGACGTTATTTGAAATGATGTATGAAGGCGGGGCGGCGGCCATAGACGAGACGGGGAGCTGTGGGAAGGTTGAGGCCGGATACCGGGCTGATCTGATCGGAGTGGATATCGATCAGCCTCATATGCTGCCGACAGGAAATCTTCTGCACACATTGTTTGAATGCGCAGATGCGGGGGATGTGCGGGAAATGATCGCAGGGGGAAAGTTAATTATGAAAAATCGGGAAATACTTACTCTTGATGAAGAGAAGATCATGTTTGAGGCAAAAGAGTATATGAAGAAAGCAGGAACTTTCGCATGATGGCATATATACTGACGGCAGCTGCCAATCTGCTTGTCGGGGCGAGCGTAGGCCTGTGCGGTGTAGCCGGGTTCCTTCTGCCGATGTTCTACACCACCTGCCTGCATATGGGCGTGACTGAGAGCCTGGCGCTCAGCTTCGCGGCGTTTATCATATCCGGTATTCTGGGCTCGGGCAATTACAAGAAAGCCGGCAACCTGGATATTCCGTTTGGAATCCGGCTGAGTATCGGAAGCCTGATAGGAGCAGCAGCCGGAGTTAAGCTGAATCTGATTATTTCGGAAGATGTGGTTAAGATCTTTTTATACCTTGTTGTTTTGCTTTCGGGCATTTCCATTCTTTTGAGAAAGGACAAAGAAAAAGAAGAGAGCAGGGAGAAAAGGTTTCGGATTTCAGAACATCTTCCTGCGACCCTTTTGCTCGGCGCTGCGACAGGATGCATCTGCTCTTTGTCAGGAGCGGGCGGCCCGGTTCTTGTCATGCCCCTTCTCGTAGTGCTGGGAATCCCGGTGCGCACAGCAGTGGGAGTGGCTTTGTTCAATTCGATTTTTATAGGGATACCTGCGGTGATAGGGTATATGGCGCAGTGTGAGATCAAGTCTATGATCCCGATGCTCCTGCTCGCCCTTGTCACTCATGGGATCGGCGTCTGGTTCGGCAGCGTGAAAGCGGTCTGCGTCAATCAGACGATTTTGAAGAGGGGAATCGCGGTATTTTCTATTGCTATTGCGGTACTAAAGCTTGCAGGAGTGTTTTGAATTACTATTTTGCGGAAGCTCAGTTTCTTAGCTGTTGACTGCCCGCTGAAACTCGCAATTGTCTTTTTGGACAGGATGGGCTATAATGTATGCAGATTCTAAATAAACTATCTCCCGCGGGATCCACAGACGGCGGAGATGAGAAGTGGAGGAAAAGAATATGTTAGTATCAGCAACAGAAATGCTTCAGAAAGCAAAAGCAGGCCACTATGCAGTAGGGCAGTTCAATATCAATGACCTTGAGTGGACAAAGGCGATCCTTACAACTGCGCAGGAGTTGAATTCTCCGGTTATCCTCGGAGTATCTGAGGGAGCAGGAAAATATATGACAGGCTATAAGACTGTTGTAGGTATGGTGAATGGAATGCTCGAAGAACTGAACATCACAGTTCCCGTAGCGCTTCATCTGGACCACGGCAGCTATGACGGATGCCTGAAATGCGTTGAGGCAGGATTCTCATCCATCATGTTCGACGGCTCACACTATCCGATCGAGGAAAACGTAGAGAAGACAAAAGAGCTGGTTAAAATCGCTCATGAGCACAATATGTCAATCGAAGCTGAGGTTGGTTCTATCGGCGGAGAGGAAGACGGCGTAATCGGAAGAGGCGAGTGCGCAGATCCGAACGAGTGCAAGATGATCGCAGATCTCGGCATTGATTTCCTGGCAGCGGGAATCGGAAATATCCACGGCGTATACCCGGACAACTGGGAAGGATTAAGCTTTGAGACTCTGGACGCGATCCAGCAGCTCACAGGCGATATGCCGCTTGTTCTTCACGGAGGCACAGGTATTCCGGATGATATGATCAAGAAGGCGATCAGCCTTGGCGTTGCGAAGATCAACGTTAATACAGAGTGCCAGCTTGTATTTGCTGAGGCGACACGCAAATATATTGAGGAAGGAAAGGACAAACAGGGCAAAGGATTTGATCCGCGTAAACTTCTGAAACCGGGTACAGAAGCTATCATGGCGAAGGTAAAAGAGAAAATGGAGTTGTTCGGCTCTGTAGGAAAAGCCTAAAAAAATTAAAAAAAACTCTTGCCTTTTTCTGAAAGGTGGGGTATACTGGCTGACATAGACATGAACAAGGGCGTTCCAACATAGCTTGGAGTGCCCTTTTTTCATGATAACAGGGTGTTCACAGGGTGGACGGCCTGAATCTAATTGCACAGACAGAATGAAGTTTCTGAAAAGGCAGGAAGGAAGGTATTATTAATGAGTACAGAGAAAATCAATGTAGCAAAGATTTTTGGGGAAAATGTATTTAATGATACAGTGATGCAGGAACGTCTCCCGAAAAAAGTCTATAAGAATCTGAAAAGGACCATCGAAGAGGGCAAAGAGCTGGATCTTGAGACGGCGGATGTCATCGCGCATGAGATGAAGGAGTGGGCGATTGAAAAAGGAGCTACCCACTATACACACTGGTTCCTGCCGCTGACAGGAGTGACGGCAGAGAAACAGGATTCCTTTATCTCCGCGCCGCTCCCGAGCGGAAAGGTGCTGATGAGCTTCTCCGGAAAAGAGCTGATCAAGGGAGAACCGGATGCGTCTTCATTCCCGTCAGGAGGTTTGAGAGCCACATTTGAGGCGAGAGGATATACAGCATGGGACTGCACGTCTCCGGCCTTTGTAAGACAGGATGCAGGCGGGGCTACACTCTGCATTCCGACAGCGTTCTGCTCCTACACAGGAGAGGCGCTTGACCAGAAGACGCCGCTTCTGCGTTCCATGGAAGCAATCAATAAACAGGCGCTTCGTCTGATCCGTCTGTTTGGAAATACAACATCAAAGAAAGTGACGCCGTCCGTTGGACCGGAGCAGGAGTATTTCCTTGTTGACGCTGAGAAATTTGAGCAGAGAAAAGACCTGATCTATACAGGACGTACACTGTTCGGAGCAATGCCTCCGAAAGGACAGGAACTGGATGATCACTACTTCGGTACAATCCGCCAGAGAATCGCTTCCTTTATGAAGGATGTCAATGAGGAACTCTGGAAAGTTGGAGTAACGGCAAAGACTCAGCACAATGAGGTCGCTCCGGCTCAGCATGAGCTCGCGCCGATCTATTCCGAGGCAAACATTGCCGTAGATCACAACCAGATCGTAATGCAGACACTGAAGAGAGTGGCGTGCCAGCACGGACTGAAATGCCTGCTTCACGAGAAACCGTTCGCAGGAGTGAACGGATCCGGTAAGCACAATAACTGGTCCATTACGACAGATGACGGCATCAACCTGCTGGATCCGGGCAAGACACCTCATGAGAATACGCAGTTCCTTCTTGTACTTACCTGCATTCTCAGAGCAGTAAATATGCATGCGGATCTTCTGAGAGAATCTGCGGCGGATCCGGGCAATGATCACAGACTTGGAGCAAATGAGGCGCCGCCGGCAATCATCTCTATCTTCCTTGGCGAGCAGCTGGAGGATGTGCTGGAGCAGCTGATCAGTACAGGAGAGGCTACACACAGCCTGAAAGGCGGAAAACTGGAGACAGGAGTAAGCACACTTCCGGATCTTGAGAAAGACGCGACAGACAGAAACCGTACATCACCGTTTGCGTTTACAGGAAATAAGTTCGAGTTCCGTATGGTTGGATCCAGAGATTCCATCGCGTCGCCGAACATTGTACTTAACACGATCGTAGCGGAGTCGTTTGCGGATGCCTGTGAGGTTCTGGAAAAGGCGGACGACTTTGAGAAAGCAGTGCATGATCTGATCAAAGAGTACGCAATCGAGAATCAGAGAATTGTATTCAATGGAGACGGGTACTCAGAGGCGTGGGTTGAGGAAGCTGAAAGAAGAGGACTTCCGAATATCCGCTCCATGGTTGAGGCGATCCCGGCTATGGTTACGGACACGGCGATTGAGCTGTTTGAGCGATTCGGAGTATTCACAAAGGCAGAGCTTGAGTCCCGCGCGGAGATCCAGTATGAGACTTACGCGAAGGCGATCAATATCGAAGCTCGTACCATGATCGATATGGCAAGCAAACAGTTCCTTCCGGCATTTATTAAGTATACAAAGACACTGGCGGATACGATCAATGCGGTTACGGCGGCAGGAGCAGACGCGTCCGTACAGAAGGACTGCCTTGACAAGGTGACAGCTCTTATGAGTGAGACAAAGACAGCTCTGGATAATCTTGTTAAAGTGACGGATGAGGCGGCTGAGAAAGAAGAGGGTGCTGTTCAGGCGAATTTCTATCACTCGGACGTATTCCCGGCAATGGAAGCGCTGAGAGCTCCGGTTGATAAGCTTGAGATGATTGTAGATAAAGAGGCATGGCCGATGCCGTCTTATGGCGATCTGATTTTTGAAGTATAAGAGAATAAGAGCATAACAGGCGCGAGACAGCGCGGATATGCAGGAGGCATTTCCCGGGAACCAGATGTAGGTTCCCGGGATTTTTGGTGTGGATAATTGACAGCGTGAATGGTTTGAGGCATACTTAAGGAAATATCAACAGCGGAAAGAGGTGTGTCTGAAGTGAAAGACAGCATCGGCGGGAACAAAAAGATGACGATCCATGACGTGGCGGACCAGCTTGGGGTGTCGATCAGTACGGTTTCGCGGGCGATTTCAGGGAAGGGAAGAATCAGCAGCGCGACCAGAAAGAAAGTGCTTGATTTTATCGAAGCGCATGATTATCATCCGAACGGGATCGCGAAGAGCCTGGCCCAGGCCAAAACAAATAATATTGCGATGATTATTCCGGAAGTGAAGGAAGTGGTGGCGTTTCCTTTCTTTTACATGTGCATGTGCGGGATTAATGAGGTGGCTCAGGCCAGAGGGTATGACATGTTTGTTGTCACAACGAGCGGAAAGGACACCACACGGGTGAAGCGTCTGATTGATAATAATAAAGTGGACGGTATTATTCTGGGAAATACACATAAAAACGATGTGTTTGCCCGCTTTCTGAAGTCGAGAAACTTTCCCTTTGTTACCATCGGTTCGCTGGAAGATGATTCTGTTGTACAGGTTGATCACGACAACAAAGGGGCGTGCAGAGATCTGACAACGATCCTTCTGTCCAGAAAACTGAGGAGGATCGCCTATATGGGAAAGGCAGATAACCTGATTGTCAATGAGGAAAGATATGAAGGATACCTTCAGGCTTATAAGGATAATGAGCTGAAGGTGGACATGTCTCTTGTGTCCCGGGACAATATGACGGACGCCATGACGCGTAAAAATGTGGATGAGCTGCTGAAGATGAATGTGGACTGCATTTTATGTCAGGATGACGCTGTGTGCAATGTGGTGCTGCAGGAGCTGCGCAGCCGTGATATCGCGATTCCGGAACAGATGCGGGTGGCGTCCTGCCATAACAGCAAGGTACTTGACAGTTATTATATCTCTATCAGTTCACTGAAGTTTGATAATACGGAGATCGGGCGGACGGCGTGCAATATACTGATGGATATGCTTGACGGCAAGGAGGTGCCCGGAAAGACTCAGCTTGATTATGAGGTGGTTCTGAAAGAGTCTACCAAATAGAAGACCGGACGTGTGAAAACTGAAAGAAGAAAATGAACAGAGAGAAGTGAAAACCTCTATTTATTTGCGCAAATTGCGCAAATAAATAGAGGTTTTATGTGAAAAATAGACAAAAAATAAAATCAATGAATGGTAGAAATGTATATTGTAAAAGAAAAAGACTGGTGTTATAATCTAAAAAGAGCAAGCGATTGCGCAAAAGAAATGCGCAGACACGCAAATTAAGATTCCGGTAAAAATTATCGGAGAAGGAGGGTATTTTTATGAAGAAAAAGTTGGTAAGTGTTTTGTTGTCAGCAGCGATGGCTGCGACACTGCTCGCAGGCTGCGGCGGATCGGACAATTCATCAGATGGTGGAAACAGCGCTGCATCCGGAGAGAAACAGACAGTTTCCCTGAGAATGTGGGGCGCTGAGGAAGATCAGGATTTCCTGAAACAGATGGCAGAGTCATTCTCCGAAGAATATGCCGATGCGGCAGACATTACTGTCGAAGTTGGCGTGGAGAGTGAGTCTACGGCAAAAGATACTGTCCTTACAGATGTTGAGGCGGCTGCAGATGTTTATTCATTTGCTTCCGATCAGCTTCCGGATCTGGTAAATGCCGGCGCTCTGCAGTCTATTGATGATATGGACGAGGCGCTTCAGGCATATGCAGGTAAGAGTGTTGCGGACGTGGAGGAAGCCAATACAGCTGATTCTGTAGAGGCATGTACATACAATGACACACTGTATGCATTCCCGAGAACAGCAGATAACGGTTATTTCCTGTTCTATGATTCATCCGTGCTTTCAGAGGACGATGTGGCTACATGGGATTCTCTTCTGGCAGCTGCAAACAATGCGGGAAAGAAAGTCGGCATGACACTGGCGTCCGGATGGTATAACGCTTCCTTCTTCTACAGTGCAGGTTTTACAACCGGCCTGAATGATGACGGCTCCACATCCATGGACTGGAACGGAGAGGCTGATTACTCAGGCGTGGAAGTTACTCAGGCTATGCTGAACATCGCAGGCAGCCCGGCATTCATGGCAGTTGCTGATGGAGATATCTCCAACCAGCTCGCATCCGGACAGCTCTGCGCGGCAGTATCCGGTACATGGGACGCAAGTGTCGCACAGGAAGTATTCGGAGACGGATATGCGGCAACAAAGCTTCCTACATTCACAATCGCAGGCGACCAGTTACAGCAGGCTTCCGTATCCGGTTATAAGATGGTCGGCGTAAACGCTCACTCTGAGAATGCAGGATGGGCAGCGCTCCTTGCAGACTGGATCACAAACGAAGATGCTCAGCGTACACAGTTTGAGGAGCGTCAGATCGGACCGTCCAACAAAGTTGTTCTTGAGTCTGATGAAGTTCAGTCAAACACAGCTCTTGCAGCACTGGCAGCACAGAACGAGTACGGTGTTGTACAGTTCGCAGGACAGAACTTCTGGGATCCGGCAGCTACATTTGGTGAGATCGTTGCAAAAGGCGAGCTCGATGTGAATGATACAGCAGGAATTCAGGCAGCACTTGATACACTTGTAGATGGTGCGACAGCTCCGATCAACTAAAGGAGTAAGAAGCGATAGAGATCATGATCGGCATCATCGATGTCTGATCAGCCGGCCGGCCACATGGAATACAGCAGTGAGCCGGCCGGTTTTTGGAAGAGGACCGGATGAAAAGAGCTTTTTGTCTGGTTTAGGAAGGAGAGAAATATGGAAAAATCGAAAGGCAGAATCGCCGGATTTTTCAGTGCGATTGGAAGATTTTTTCGGGGTTTCGGAGAAGCTGCAGCAAAGGGCGATCTATTCGTAAAGCTCTCCCTGATTTGGATGGGAGCGGGATATTTCCGCAGAAAACAGTATGTGAAATCTGTCCTGATCACTATCTTTGAAGCGCTGGTCATTGTGTTCAGCGTTGTGTGTTCCTCTCAGTACGTACCGAAGTTCGGTTCGCTGGGAACAGTAAAGAGGGAATCGGTATTTAATCCGGTGACCATGAAAAATGAGATCAATGATTACGACAATTCATTTATGATACTTTTGTTCTCGGTTGTAAGCTTTGTGATCTGGGCAGTATTCCTTGTCGTATGGATCTCCAACGTAAAGCGCGCCTATGAACTTCAGAAAATGGCGGAAAACGGAGAACATATCAATACGTTCATGGAAGATCTGAATACCTACCGTAATGAGAACTTCTACAAGACACTGCTGGCGCTTCCTGTTGCGGGAGTCGTAGTGTTTACGGTCGTGCCGCTTCTGATCCTGATACTGGTAGCGTTTACCAATTATGATCAGCAGCATATGCCGCCGACAGAGCTCTTTACATGGGTAGGGCTTGACAACTTTATCAATCTGTTCGGAGGCGGCGGACTGACCATTACATTTGCTTATTCCTTTGTCAGAGTTCTTGTGTGGACACTGGTTTGGGCTGTATTCGCCACGTTAACGAATTATATCGGCGGTATTCTCTTATCACTGCTGATCAATCATAAAAGGGTAAAGCTGAAAAAGATGTGGCGTACCCTGTTCATGGTCACAATCGCAGTTCCGCAGTTCGTGTCTCTGCTGCTGGTGAGAAACTTCTTCGCTGACGGCGGTATTGTCAATACAATCTGTGCAAATATCGGACTTACCGGTTTCCTGAGAGACGTGGGACTGATCAGTACATCCTATATCCCGTTCCTTTCATCTCCGGGATGGGCGCATGTAATGATTATCCTGATTAATATCTGGGTAGGTGTGCCTTATCAGATGCTGATCGCAACCGGTGTTCTCATGAATCTGCCGACAGATCAGGTGGAGAGCGCGCGGATTGACGGCGCGTCACCGGTACAGATCTTCCGTCATATCACCATGCCGTACGTGCTCTTTATCACAGGGCCTGCGCTGGTGACGGATTTTGTAAAGAACATCAACAACTTTAACGTAATCTACCTGCTGACGCAGGATGTGTATACGACGACGAATCAGGCGCTGGCAAACTCCCAGGCGAAAGAAGTGGATCTGCTTGTTACGTGGCTGTTCCGTCTGACGCAGGAGTACTATAACTACAAGATGGCGGCTGTTATCGGTATTGTTGTCTTTGTACTCTGTGCGGCGTTTACACTGGTTGCGTTTGGCCGTATGACCAGAGGAGACCGAGAGGAGGTATATCGATAATGAAGATCAAAGTTTCAGATATTCTAAGGCATGTACTTCTGGCGTTTCTGGCTGTGGTATGGCTGGTGCCGATTGTCTGGCTGCTTGCCACATCGTTCAGTAAATACACCGGTATGAACACCTCTACATTTTTCCCGAAAGAGTGGGCGGTTGACGGGTACAAGAACCTGCTGCTCGGATCGGATACGGTAGCGCAGTTTCCGCAGTGGTTCTGGAATACATTTATTATCGCCTGCTTTACCTGTATCATATCAACAGCTTTTGTACTGATGGTGGCATATGCCACATCTTGTATGAGATTCAGGGGAAGAAAGACGCTGATGAATATTGCCGTTATCATCAACCTGTTCCCGGGCGTTCTGGCGATGATCGCCGTGTACTTTATCTTAAAGAGTATCGGTCTGACGAACAGTCATCTTGGTCTGATCTTTGTATATTCAGCGTCTTCCGGGCTGGGCTATCTTATAGCGAAGGGCTTTCTGGATACGGTTCCGGCGTCCCTGCGTGAGGCTGCCTATCTGGACGGCGCAAGTGAGGCGAAAGTATTTTTCAAAGTCGTTATGCCGATGAGCAAGCCGATCATCGTGTATACGGTTATCAGTTCTTTCCTCGTACCGTGGATGGACTTCGTATACGCGAAGATGATGCTCAACTCCGGTGTGGCGTCTCAGTGGACGGTTGCGATCGGACTTTACAATATGCTTGAGAAGAGCCTGATCAATACATACTTTACACAGTTCTGCGCAGGCGGTGTGATCGTATCAATCCCGATTTCGATCCTGTTTATTATCATGCAGAAGTTCTATGTGGAAGGTGTCACAGGCGGAGCAGTCAAGGGCTAAACAAATACGTGTGCTGCCGGTGTAGTTTTACACCGACAGCATTCTGACAGAAAGGGCAGTATATGGAATCGTTTATCAAGGGCATGGATGTCTCCTCGCTGAAAGAACTGGAAGAGCTGGGAGCAAAATACTACAAGGACGGACAGGAGAAAGAGCTCCTGGATATATTAAAAGAATATGGTGTGAACTCGATCCGCCTCAGACTGTGGAATGATCCATACAGCGAATCGGGAGTTCCGTATGGTGCGGGCACCAGTGACCTTAAGACGACGACAGAGCTTGCGAAGCGGGTGCTTGCCCGGGGAATGGGATTTCTGCTGGATCTTCATTACAGTGATTTCTGGGCGGATCCGGGCAAGCAGCGCATCCCGAAGGCGTGGCGCGGCATGGATGTGCCGCAGCTTGAGCAGGCCGTATATGATTACACCAGACAGGTGCTTGTGTCGCTGAAGGAACAGAATGCGTTCCCGACGATGATACAGGTTGGAAATGAGCTCTCTAACGGCCTGCTCTGGCCTTACGGGAAAGTGCCGCAGTACGACAATATCGCGCGGTTTCTGAATGCGGGAATCCGGGCGGTAAGAAGCATTGATCCGGATCTTCCGATCATGCTGCATCTGGACAACGGCGGAAACAACGCGCTCTACAGAGATTGGTTTGATGAGTTTATGAAACGGGGAGAGGAGTTCGAAGTGATCGGGCTGTCCTATTATCCGTTCTGGCACGGAACGCTGCAGGATCTGGAAGACAATATGCGGGATATTTCCGCGCGGTACGGGAAAGAACTGATCGTTGCGGAAGTGTCCATGGGACATACAATGGAGGACTACGCCTCTTATGAGAAGCTCGGGGAGAACGAGCGCAAGGGCATGGCGACGAAACCGGAGCTTGCCGCGAAAGTGGAGTATCCGATGACGTCGGAAGGCCAGAGCGACTTCATGCAGGATTTCCTGACAAGAATCTCCGGGATCAGGGGAGCCCGCGGGTTCTATTACTGGGAGCCCGGATGGCTTCCGGTACCCGGAAGCGGATGGGCAAATGACGAGGCGCTGGCCTACATAGAAGAAAAAGGCCCCGGAGGAAACGAGTGGGCAAATCAGGCGCTGTTTGATTACAGTGGAAACGCGCTGAAAGCCCTTGAGACAATCCGGGATTTTGAGCCCTGAAGCACCGTGCTGCAACTGCCGCGAAATGCGGCCCATTTAAAGTGAACAGAAAGGTTTGGTACTGAATACATGGATAAATTTATTGTTAATATTATTCATCGCCCCGAGATGGTGCCGGAGTATGCCGAGAAGGTGACCGGACACGGGAAAGAAGAAGATATCGGAAGAAAGTCTCTTCTCACAGAGTCTCTGGATATCTTTAAATTTCAGCAGGAGACTGCGCACAAGAACGGACTTAAGACAACGATCCAGATGACCTATGCGTCGCTTTTTAACGATGAGGCAATTCAGATCGCGAAGGAAGATCATGAGAAATACGGAGATGAGATCGCGCTTTCTCTGCTGGGGCTTCCGTGTACGGAGTTCCGTGAAAAATATAAGACAAAAGATTTCTGTATCTGGATGTTCTCCATGGAGGATAAGAAATCCATCGTGGATGACGTATTCGGGAAATTTTATGACACATTCGGTTTCTATCCGGAATCTACAGGTTCCTACTACATGGACGCGGAGCTGACCAATTATATCAAGGAAAAGTACCCGTCCGTAAAATGTGAGATCGCGACCTGCTGGGAGGAAGGACCGAAAGCATACCATACATGTAATAATTCATGGTACACCCTGTTTGACGGAGGCCCGTGGAATCCGTGGATCCCTTCCAAGCAGAACACGCACGCTCCGGCGGCAAATGAGGCGGAGGACAGCGGCGTTGTGGCGATTCCTCATCTCTCCCGTGACCTGCTGGCATGTTATGACGGAAACGGCTCCAACTTCGGAACCCATCCGCAGAATGTGCTGCGCGGAATGATCTATGATACAAAGACATGGGAGTATCCGTATCTGTACAACCTGATTGATCAGTACCGCGCTCTGGAGAAATACAACAACGGCTATGCCTACAATATGATGTTCGTAGGGCCGGGATGGCTCAACAAGATGGGACGCTGGGAAGCTCCGTACGAACTGCTTAAAAAATCCTATGAGGACGGCATGGCTTACTACGGACAGCTCAAAAAAGAAGGAAAACTTGTCGATATGACAATGGCGGAGTTCGCGGATCATTACCGTCAGAAAAAGACTTATACAGAGCCTGAGTGTGCTCTGTGGAGAGATATTCTCTACGGCTCAGACAAGCAGGTATTCTGGTACTGCGACCCGTATATGAGAGCCTGCGTCAACATGGATCAGGGAGGCGCGATCGTGGATCTGCGTCCGTATGCGGCGAAACTCAAATGGGAAGTGGGAATCGGAACAAAGCATGTACAGGACGCGTCTTATCCGTTCCTGATTCAGGAGAAATACAGAGCAGGATATTTCACTCATTACGCGGGAGAGGGAACTGTGCGCAGCGCGAAACTGACCCACAATGGTGAGGAAGTAGATCTGTGTCTGTGCCGTACAAAAGCTCATTTCTCCGAGGAAGAGATGGGAGAAGGAAAGAAGAAGAGAATTCTTACCCTAGATCCAGTGGACATTGAATTCCAGGATCTGACTGTGAAGCTTCAGACACGGGTCATCTTCGCGGAGGGTGAATCTGACATCCAGATTGAGAGAAATATTCTTGAGATGAGTGATCCGACCGCGAAAGTGGAGCTTAACGAATATATGGTGGCATGTTACGGAACAACAGAGTATCCGGAAGATATGACGAATATCACTCTTGCCTGCACAAAAGAGGGAGAAGAGAAGACCATCAGTTATGAATACAAGTGCAGAGAAGCAGACATGGAAGGCGCGGACAGTGTCAGCGCAGTGATCCCTGAAATTGAGACAAAGGTGTCCATGGGCATGGACAAAAAAGAGGCGAAAGGCTATGTCCGCGAGGGCTATGCATTCTCACCGATGTTTACACTGGGATATACGACAGAAGTTTCTGATAAGGAGGTAGTATCCACATGGCTCAAGCTGGAAAAGGCAGATTAAATTACCGCTGTCCGATGTGTTTTATGAGAGATCTTGATATTGATATGTTCTATGATAAGGACAAAGATGAATATTACTGCATCCGCTGCCAGTATGTCGGCAACGAGGAGGATGTCCTTAAGAGAAATGAAGTCATCCGGATGAAATACGGTGCGATGATGAAAAGATATAAGATGGAAGATTTCTAAATCTGTATTTTTATGACACGGAAGTGCGTCCCGGGTATCTTGGATAAAATACCCGGGACGCACTTTTTATGACTGCGTTTTGAAAGAATTCAGTTCATCCGCCGGAAGTCCAGCGGCGTGGTTCCGACCGCCTTCTTAAATACAGCGATAAAATGACTGGAATCAGTAAAGCCGGTGCGCCGGGCGATATCCTGTATCTCCAGGCGGGGGCTGGTGATCAGCAGCTCTTTTGCCTTGCTGAGCCGGTATGAGGTCAGGTATTCATAAGCAGAGCAGTTGAGATACCGGCGGAAGAGACGGGTCAGATACTGAGGCGTGATGAATACCTTCCGGCTTAAATCCGCGATAGTGAGCGGAAGGGAGTAATCCCTTTCAATTTCTTTTATTACGGGAAGTACATAATTCTGGTACGGAGGTTCGTCAGCCGGGCTTCCTGCATGTGCGGTATCTGCAATATTTACCAGAACGGCATAGCAGTTGACGGAAAGCTGTTTCCGGTCAAGAGGGCGGCTGCTGTACAGTTTCAGACTGTCATCGATCAGACGGGCAATCTGCGCGCCCTGTCCGGCGCTTACGGGAATGACGGGACGGCTGCCCATGATCTGGGGGATGCTCCGCTCGGCTGTGCCGGTGAAAGTGGCAAATTTTACACGCCAGACAGCCTCGGATCTGTCGTAGGAATGGCGGATAAACGGAGCGATCAGGAGCCCCTCGTCCTTTTTCAAGGTATAGGTGCCGGCGGCTGTTTCGATCTTTCCGGAGCCCTGCTCTGTCTGCAGGTAATGATAGAACGGATAACCCGACGGGCGTGTGACTCGATCCTGCTCCCATCCGCTACCGACAGACTCAAATGTATAAGGATCTGTCACGGGGGAACTGCGGAAAACAACATTCATAAAGCGCCTCCTGTATAATCAGTTTCAAAATGTTATATTTTTAGTTTAACATATCATACATCGAAACGTCCATAGACGTTATAATAAGGAAATACAGCGGGATAATCAGCTGCGGTGCAGACGGCAGTTACTATGTTCAGAAGGAGGAAGCGATGCATGAAAACATTTGACTACACAAACGTGAAAGATCCCCGGTATTTTCGGGACGGCAGGCTGGATGCCGGTTCCGATCATGTCTATTATGCGTCGGAGAAGGATATGCTGTCCGGCAAATCAGAATTCAGGGAAAGCCTGAACGGGGTATGGAAATTCCACTATGCAAAGAATTACAGATTGGCTGTGCAGGGCTTTGAAAAACCGGATTACTCCTGCTCTGACTGGGATGATATCCGCGTGCCGGCACATATCCAGATGGAAGGGTATGATGCCCCTCACTACGTGAACACCCAGTATCCGTGGGAGGGGCGCGAGGATATCCGGCCGGGCGGGATTCCGGAGCATTTTAATCCGACGGCAAGCTATGTGAAATATTTTACGGTTCCGGAGAGAATGCGGGGCAGACGTATTTTTATCTCTTTTCAGGGAGCGGAGAGCGGCATCGCGGTCTGGCTCAACGGAGCGTTTATCGGGTACAGTGAAGATACATTTACTCCCTCGGAATTTGAACTGACTGATCATATAAAAGACGGGGAGAATAAACTGGCGGCTCAGGTGTTCAAGTGGACGTCCGGGAGCTGGTGCGAGGATCAGGACTTTTACCGTTTCTCCGGTATCTACAGGGATGTCTATCTTTATACCGTGCCAGATGTACATATCCGCGATCTCAGAGTACGCGCCGTTCCGGACGAGACGCTGTCAAAAGGGAAATTCGAGATCCGGACAGAGACGTGGGGAGCGGGAAAAGCCCACATCCGCCTTGCCTATAAGGGCATGGTGTGTCTGGAGGATGAGAAAGAGCTGGCAGGAGAGAATACATGGCTGTGGGAGCTTGACAGACCAAAGCTCTGGAGTGCGGAAGAACCGGAACTGTATGATCTGACAATTGAAGTTTTCGACGCGGGCGGCAGTCTGTGTGAAGTGATTCCTCAGAAGGTGGGATTCCGCAGGTTTGAGATGAAGGATCATATGATGATGCTGAACGGGAAAAGAATCGTGTTCAAAGGCGTGAACCGCCATGAGTTCAGCTCCGTGGGAGGAAGGTGTGTCTCGGAAAAAGAACTGCGCAGGGATCTTGCCGTGATGAAACAGAATAACATTAATGCCATACGGACCAGCCACTATCCGAACGCATCGCTGTTCTACAGGCTGTGTGATGAATATGGTCTGTATGTGATTGATGAGACAAATCTGGAATCACACGGGTCATGGGATACGGCGTATACAACAGGGGATTATGACTATATCGTGCCCGGAGACAGGGAAGAATGGCTGGATCTGGTGCTGGATCGCGCGAATTCCATGTATCAGAGGGATAAGAATCACCCATCCATTCTGATCTGGTCCTGCGGCAATGAATCCTACGGGGGAAAAGATATCTATGAAATGGCTCAGTTTTTCCGCAGGGAGGATCCCGGCCGTCTGGTGCATTATGAGGGTGTATTCAATGACCGCAGCTACAATGATACAAGTGATATGGAAAGCCAGATGTATCCTTCCGTGAGATCGATCAAAGAGTTTCTGGCAAAGGACCGGAGCAAGCCGTTTATCTGCTGCGAATATACCCACGCGATGGGAAACTCCTGCGGCGCGATGCATAAATATACTGATCTGACGGATACGGAACCTCTTTATCAGGGCGGATTTATCTGGGACTATATCGATCAGACCATTACGAAAAAGGACCGGTACGGCAATGAGTTTCAGGCCTATGGCGGCGACTTTGACGAGCGGCCGACAGACTATAATTTCAGCGCCAACGGCATCGTTTATGGCGGAGACAGGGAACCCTCTCCGAAGATGCAGGAGGTAAAATTCAACTATCAGAATATTACTGCCGAAGTATCTGAAAAACGGGTAAAAGTGATTAACAAAAATCTTTTTGTGAATACGGATACATTTGACTGTGTTGTGACAGTGGCGCGAAATGGTGTGCCGGTCAGGTGCGAAAAGATGGAAACAGACACAGAACCCCTGAGTGAAAAAACATACGATCTTCCGATGCGGCCGGAGACCGCGCCGGGTGAATATACGGTTACAGTATCTTTCCGGCTGAAGGAAGGGACGATCTGGGCCGCGGCCGGACATGAAGTGGCGTTTGGCCAGTATGTATACGCGGTGAAGGGAGAGGAAGAACGAAGCAGCGGCACGGTTACCGTGATCCGGAGCAAGCACAACATCGGCGTAAAAGGCGAGAATTTTGACGTATTGTTTTCCGTGCTGAACGGGGGACTTGTGTCCTACCGGTATGCGGGAAGAGAAATGATAAAGGAGATCCCGAAGCCGAATTTCTGGAGAGCGCCTGTGGATAATGATCAGGGAAATCAGATGCCGCAGCGTTATGCGCAGTGGAAGACTGCCAGTATGTACGTGTCTCACAAAGATTTTCGTGAAGGGACTGCGGGAAGGATTATGGAACCGCAGGTGGAAGAGTTCGCCGGTGAAACAGGGATCCGTTCCGTGAAAGTAACCTGGACTTATCTGATGCCCACGACACCGGTGAGCAGGTGCACGCTTGCCTATGAGGTGACAGGAGATGGAAGAGTGAAGACAACTCTGTCCTGCGATCCGGTAAAAGAGCTGGGGAATATGCCGGAATTCGGCGTCCTTTTCAAATTTGACGCGGATTATGATCATGTGCGCTGGTATGGTCTCGGACCATCGGAGACCTATGCTGACAGAAAGAGAGGCGCGAAGCTCGGTATATACGAGAATCTTGTGAAAGATAATATGGCGAAATATATCGTGCCTCAGGAATGCGGAGCAAAAGAGGAAGTGCGGTACTCGTCGGTGACGGACCGCAGAGGAAGAGGAATGCTCTTTGAGATGGACGAAAAGAGCGGACCGATGATGTTTTCTGCTCTGCCGTACACGCCCCATGAACTGGAAAACGCGAAACATCCGTACGAACTTCCGCAGGTACACTACACTGTGGTCCGCGCGGCGCTCGGACAGATGGGCATCGGGGGAGATGACAGCTGGGGCTCGCGTACGCATCCGGAGTATCTGCTGGATGCAGACAGAAAGATGACATTTACATTCAGCTTCAGAGGTATTTGAGAGGCTGCAGAAAAAATAGAACATAAAAAAGGAGAACGATCATGTTAGGAGGACATTTGCTCCATGGCGGAGATTACAATCCGGAACAGTGGCTGGACTGCCCGGAGGTTTTAGAGGAAGATATCAGACTTATGAAAGAGGCAGGCGTCAACTGTGTGACGCTGGGGGTGTTCTCGTGGGCGGTACTGGAACCGGAAGAGGGCGTATACGACTTTGAGTGGCTGGAAGAGATCATTGATAATCTGGGAAAGGCGGGGATTCAGGTAATCCTCGCGACGCCGTCAGGCGCCATGCCTCACTGGCTGACACAGAAATATCCGGAGGTGATGCAGGTGCGCGCCGACGGGCAGAGAAACCTTCCGGGAAAACGGCATAATTTCTGTTATACTTCGCCCGTCATGCGTGAGAAGGTCAGGGCGATCGATGAAGCTCTTTCGAAGAGATTCGGCAGAAAGGAAAATGTAATTCTATGGCATATTTCCAATGAACTGGGAGGAAATTTCTCAGACGGGGCATGTCACTGTGAGCATTGCCAGGAGGCGTTCCGCCGCTGGCTGCAGGAAAAGTATGGAACGCTTGAGGAGCTGAACCATGCGTGGTGGGGCAGGTTCTGGAGTCATGTATACACGGACTGGGAGCAGATTCACAGCCCCGCGCCCCACGGGGAGACAACCGTGACCGGGCTGGAGATTGACTGGCGGAGGTTCGTGACGGAGCAGATGAGCGATTTCTGCGGCATGGAGAGACGGGCTGTAAAGAAATATTCCGGGCTTCCGGCTACAACGAACTTTATGTCATTCTTTAAGAACCTGGACTATCACAGGCTGCAGAAGGAGCTGGATATTATATCGTGGGACAGCTATCCTTTCTGGCACCGGATAAAGGATGAGGTGCCGGAGGCTGTGTGGGCGGCGGCAAACCACAGTGTCATGAGATCCATGAAGAGGGCGCCTTTCCTGCTGATGGAGAGCGTTCCCTCGGCGGTCAACTGGAGAGAATATAATCCCCTGAAACGCCCGGGAATGCATATGCTGTCCAGCATGCAGGCCGTGGCTCACGGCTCGGATTCTGTGCTGTACTTTCAGTGGAGAAAAGGGCGTGGAGCTTATGAAAAGTTTCACGGAGCTGTACTGGATCACAGGAACGGGGGTAATACAAGAACATTCCGGGACGTATCGGAAGTCGGGGAAAGGCTGCCTCTTCTGGCGAAAAAAGCGGCAGGAACAGTGAACCGGCCCAAAGCGGCGATTCTCTTTGATTGGGAGAACTGGTGGGCTGTGGAAGATACAACCGGGCCCAGGCTGGATCTGGATTATGTGCAGTGTGTCCTGTCTCATTACCGCGCTTTCTGGGAGGCGGGGATTGAAGCGGATTTCATAAATATGGATGCAGAACTGGACGGATATAAGCTGGTCAGCGCTCCGCTGAACTATATGTACAGGGCAGGATATGCAGAGAAGGTACGCAGCTTTGTTGAGAACGGCGGAACATTTGTGACGACATATTTCAGCGGCGAGGTAAACGAAACGGATCTCTGCTTTCTGGGCCGTCACCCGCTGGAAGATGTGCTGGGGATCGGGACGGAAGAGATCGACGCGCCCGGGGAGGAATTTGCAAACCGCTTCCTGTACTGTGGAAAAGAGTACCCGGCTGCACGGATGTGCGCCATTGTACATGCCAAGGAAGGTGTGTCCGTACTCGCTTCCTATGAGGAAGACTTTTACAGGGGATGCCCTGTGGTGACAGAGAATGCATACGGCAAAGGACAGGCATATTTTCTTGCGGCAGAATCGGATCAGGACTTTTACCGCGCGTTTTACGGGGATCTGTTCCAGAAAACCGGTCTTGAGAATCCGCTGAGAACGGAGCTGCCTTATGGCGTAACAGCAGCAGAGCGGACAGATGAGGACGGGAAAGGCCTGGTATTCGTGATGAATTTTAGAAATGAGCCGGTGAAAGTGGAAGGAACCGGAAGACGGACCGAGGCAGAGACAGGGAAGGTGTTCGAAGGAGAGATAGAGCTTGGGGCGTTTGAGTGTGTGGTACTCGATGTGTGATGGATAAAAAAGAACGTCAGTCCGAGTGTGATTGGTGCCGCTGTATTGCGGCACCAATTTTATTTTACGGCAGACTGCTTATATAGATCTTTTACGCAGTCTCTTTTCTGCGGCGGATCAGATATCCCGCTACCATTACAATAATCAGTATCATACCCCAGACAAAGGTCTTTATGTAGGAATTGACTCTGAGGATATTAAAGGAGCTGGATACAATCTGCAGTACAAGGATTGCCATGACAACTCCTGATACTTTTCCTTTCCCGCCGTCCGGGGAAGTGCCGCCCAGAACCGCGATTAACAGGGTGAGCAGCGTATATGTATTCCCATAGTCGGATTTTGCGGAGTTATAATGTGAGATCATGATAATCCCGCAGATACTTCCGAGCAGGCCGGAGAGCATATAGGTCTTGAAGATTACTTTTAGATTGTTAATGCCCGAATAGCGTGAAGCCTTGTCGTTGCATCCGTAAAAGCACAGCTCCTGGCCGTATACCGTTTGATTCAAAACATAGGACATAACTGCGGCCGCCGCAATAAAGATGATCAGCACAATCGGGATCCCTGCTATTGTACCGCTCGTGATCAGACTGATTTCCGCAGGAAGGCCTGTAAGTGCAGGCCCCTTTGTGATGGCAAGACCGATACCTGTATAAAGCTGCAGCCCGCACAGTGTGACAAGCATGGGCGGAATCTTTAAGATTCCGATAAAGAAACTGTTTATCATGCCGCAGACAAGTCCGGTTGCCAGTGCGGTGATTAGTCCGGCTGCGATCCCGGCAGTCCCGGATATGCTGGTCATGCATACAGTTGCAAGTATGCCGGCCAGATTGGCGATACCTACAAGGGAAAGATCAATTCCGCCGGCCATCATGCAGATCATCATGCCAATGGCCATGATGCCGTATTCGGGAAATTGCACGCACATACCCTGCAGGTTTGTGACGCCAAGAAATTGTCTCGGGGAGAGGATCCCCATTATGATGAAAATAACAAGGGCCAGCAGGAAGAGTGACAGTGTGTTTTTATCTCTTGTTCTCAACCAGGTCTTCATGATTTCTTCTGCCTCCTTACTGCTTTTGAGCCATATTTTTCACGCAGCGCTGTGATAGATGTTCCGAGAACGATAATCAGCCCTACCATAAATGTCTGGAAGTGGGAAGGAACGCCCAGCATGATCAGGTTATTTTCTACCAATGCAATTAGTCCTACACCCAGTACGGTTCCGATTACGGTGCCATATCCTCCGGTGATTTTTGTACCTCCGATTACAACTGCGGCGATTACCATCATCTCATCTCCCATTAAAACCTGCGGATTGGCCTGCCGCATGAGAATGACATAAATAAGCCCGCCGATCCCTGCGAATAATCCGGAAAATCCATACACACAGTATTTGATCCGGCTGACATTAAAGCCGGCGATTCTTGCGGCGTTTTCATCGCCTCCGACCGCATAAATTCCACGTCCGAGTACGGTATACCGCAGGATAAAGAATACCAGGATACACAGGATAATGGGGACAAGAATGAAAATGGTCATGGAATAGGAAATTCCCTGTTCATTTACATAGGTAAATAAAAAGGCGCGGGACAATTCATTCATTCCGGAAGGCAGAGAGGAAAGTTCTCGCGTGCCGATAAACGCCAGTGTTCCGCCGTTGAGCACGCTGCTCATGCCAAGAGTGGCGATCAGCGGAGGAATCTTGCATTTTACAATAAGAAGACCATTTATGATTCCACATATAAGTCCGATGGCGCCTGCAGCAAGGAACAGAAGGAACACGTTATTAATGTCCAGTGCAACAGCCAGGGTTGATGTGGCATAAAGAGCCAAGGAGGCTACTGCGGGAAAAGATACATCAATGCCTCCGGATATGATAGTAACCATCTCGCATAGTGCGAAGATCAGTGTAACCAGCATTGCGCGTGCAAGTGATATGCCTGTGGAAACGTCCAGGAAGGCGGAATTCTTTAAACCGATTAATACGCAGAGCGCAAGGATGATATATGTAACAATCGCCTCATTGCGCGTTGCAGTCTTTAATACTTTTTGTTTCATTTTGAGCCTCCCAACATTTTCTGTAGTTCCTGTTCGTCCAGGGAAGAGGAGCTTACGATTCCTGCGGCATGTCCATTTCGGATCACAAGTATTTTATTGCAGTTCTGAAGAATCTCCTGGAGATCATCAGATATAATGATGATCCCTACTCCGTCATTGGCAAGACCGTGCAGGATTTCATGAATATCGGCTTTTGCCCCGACATCAACACCTACGGTGGGACCGTTTAAGATCAGCAGATCAGGATTTGTATTCAGCCATTTGGCGATTACGATTTTCTGGGCGTTGCCTCCGGATAGGGTCCGGATTGCAACATCTGGGGACTTGGCGACACATCCCAGCTTTTTGATCCACTCTACAGTGGCGGAGAACATTTTTCTGCGGTCCATGCGATGGTTGATTTTGTATTTTTTCAGTGATGCCGCCACTGTATTATCTCTGATAGAACGGTCAAGAAATAGTCCTTCTGTGAGCCTGTCTTCAGGTACATAGGCGATTTTGTTTCTGACTGCGTCCTGGACCGAATGAATGCTGATCTGGATGCCTTTGAGAAATACCTCTCCGGAGTCGATCCTTTTCAGGCCAAATAGTGACTCGCCGATCTCGCTTCGCCCGGACCCAAGGAGCCCTGTAATGCCCAGAATATCGCCTTTGGACAACTCGAAACTGATATCCTCAAAAGCGCCGGCGCTGGACAGGCTGTTTACTTTGAGGATTTCTTCACCGCCCGGCGCCGGCTGCCAGGTTGTCTGTTTGAGCTCACGGCCGGTCATACATTTTACAAACCGTTCATTTGTGAATTCATCAATCGTGCCTGCCGCAACATTTTCGCCGTTTCTTAAAATTGTAAGGCGGTCGGCTATCTCATAAATCTCATTGAGCTTATGATTTACAAGTATTATTGCCATGCCTTTTTCGCGAAGTCTGCGAAGAATCTGATAAAGCAGTGTGATTTCTTTTGTGGTCAGCGCGGTTGTGGGTTCGTCCAGAATGAGGATTTTGGCGTCGTTGATGATGGCGCGGCAGATTGCGACCATCTGTTTATCAGCCACGGGAAGAGTGCCTACAACAGCATCCGGATCCATTTCAGCGCCAATCTGCTTCATCCCTTCCAGCGCTGTCTTTTCTGCATCTCTCCAGCTGATGAGTTTTTTCTTCTCCATCAGGATTTTATTCATCGAGATATTTTCAGCAACGGTCAGGTTGGGGAAAACGGCAAAGTCCTGATAGATTACCTGAATGCCTTTTTCGATGGATTTCATTGGGGTAAGCCCTTCGGTCTTCTTGCCTTCTATATAAATTTCGCCGGATGTTTTTTCGTATGCTCCGGATATAATCTTAATTAGTGTCGACTTCCCGCATCCGTTTTCACCGGCAAGGCAGTGTATCTCGCCGGGATAGATGGTGAGATTTACGTTTTTAAGGGCTTTTACTCCTCCGAACGATTTCTGGATATTTTTCAGTTCAAGTATAGGTTCTTTCATAACATCCTCTCATTTCAGATTCGATAGTGAAAAGAAGGCGGGGCGGGGATGGATCAGATCTCCTTCCGCTCCGCCGGTTTAAGTTCTGTGTTATTTACTCAGAAGTCATAAGCAGGATCGTCAACATTATCTTTAGTTACTTCGATCCACGCCTGTCCCTGAAGTACATTTCCGTCCAGAGTCATATCTGTATATCCGTCCACACCGAGATCAACGCCGTCGGTGAGTTCTTCGCCCTCCAGAGTTCTGACCGCCATTTCGATCAGTGCCTTACCTGCAAGTGCCGGATCCCAGAAGGTTGCCATATCGATCGTGCCGTTTCTTACATAGTCGCCTGCATTGGAGACAAGTCCGGTGCCGACGATCTTAACCTGTCCTGCCAGTCCCAGTTCTTCAACAGCCAGAGCTGCTCCGGAAGCGTCTGTCATAGAACACCCCATGATGGCGTTGATATTAGGATTTGCGGTGAGGGCCTCTACAACTTTTTCATAAGCTGTGGACTGATCATCGTTAGACTCAATCAGATCTCCATACATTGTAAGATCCGGATAGTTCTCTGCCGCGTACTCCTGGGCTGCTGTTGTCCACTCAATATGGGATGCGGAAGTCAGGCCGGATACGATCTGGATGTATTCTCCCTCTCCTCCGACAGCTTCACCGAGAACTTCCATGAGGCGCTCTCCGTACTCTGCGTTGTTAAAAGCTTCCAGATCATAGTCAATATTTTCCATGCCGGCTCCTTCATGTGTGATGACAACGATGCCGGCCTCACGCGCCTTTTTGAGGACCGGCTCAAGAGATTCCGTAGAAAGAGGAACTACACAGATGGCGTCTACTCCCTGAGAAATAAGGTCTTCAATATACTGAGCCTGCAGAGCGCCATCAGCCTCGGATGGGCCGGTAAAGAATGCGTCAACATTATTTTCTTCCGCATATTCCTGCACACCTTCTTCCATGCGTTCATACCAGGAAAGGGAGGTGGTTTTCGGGACAACGGCAATGGTATAGGAACTGCTGCTGTCAGAGCCTCCAGAAGTTTCATCTGATGAACCGGTATCGGCAGTCTGATCATCTACGGCTCCGCACGCAGCCAGGGAAAATACCATAGCGGATGCCAAAAGTAACGATAATAATTTCTTTTTCATGATAATCCTCCTTTAATTAATTTTACAGCATAGTGTCTGAACGATCCCGGGAGCCGTACGGCAGCTTGAAGCTATGAAATGAATCAGTCTCCGGGATAGTGGTAATCAGGCGGCCCGATTTTTCCGCCGTTTCCAAACTCGATAATCATTTTCAGATCATCATATGTGCTCATATAATAATGGCTGTCTCCGTCAATCCATCCGGTCTGCATGATGCGTATGCCGTATGGTTTCAGGCGGCTGACTTCTTTTGCAATCTCTTCATCAGGATACACATCTTTAATGTGGTGGAAGCCTTCCCCGTTTGTGTCAAGAAATTCCCAGTAGATGTTATTTCCTCTGATGGGCTGTATTACCTCAATTTCTATATTTTCAAGCCAGGCAACTGCACATATAAACTCAAACCCTTCTGTCTGCAGTTCCCCTTCTACATGCAGGCTCTTCATATTTTCAGGCCTGAAATGACGCACATCAAAGGTTTTAACGCCGAGCAGGCGGCAGTAGTTGTCCATGTACGGCTTCGCGTCTCTGACAACAACTGCGAACTGCCGGATATTCATTTTATGGACATCAGCCGCTGCGCTGTAGTTTACGGGATAGACCTGGCCAGTCCCCTGCGGTGAGGAAATCGTGTCTGCAGCTTCAAGAACTACGCCAAGTTCTTTCCATGTGTCGAGGCTGACCACTCTTCCGCCATCCCAGGTATATTCCTGAAGCTGTTTCACTTCTTTATCCTTCATCAGGGACAGAAAAGCTTCTGTTTCAGCCGGAGTGTCTGTTTTCACCCGGAGATGGTGGAGCCCGTCCCCTTTTTCATCGAGAAATTTCCTGTAGATGGAGTCCCCGCTGCCTGGTTCAATCATCTCGATCTCGATCTCGCCGATCTGGATGGACGCGATCGTCATGTCAAACTCCGCTGGGGGTTTATCTGCGCCGATCAGGGATGCGCCATTTTCGGATGATATTTTTTTTATGCTCCATGGGCCTGTGCTTTCTATGGAGATATATTTGTCGATGGTCTTTTTGACATCGGATACAACGAGTCCGATCTGGCTGATTTTCATAGTCTGTTTCCTCCTAGTCCTCTACTTTAACCCACTGCCCGCTCTCGGCGCTCTGGCAGATCGCTTCGCACAGCACGACTTCGCGGTACCCGTCGAGGAATGTGGGGAAGGAAGGTTCCTTTGTGTAATCGCCGGCAAGGATATAGTCATATACCTCTTTGAACAAATGCTTGGAGGTATCCGCAAAGCCTTCGTTATGTCCGCCCGGGTAGGAGATCAGTTCCCGCGCCTCGGGATAAACGAGGGCCGGATCTTTCATAATGATTTCATTGCCCTTTTCTCTGTGTCCGACCATCATTTCATTTGGACGTTCGGAATCCCAGATCAGAGAAGCGCCGGTTCCATTGATCTCGTAATATACGCGGTTCTTGTGTCCGGCCGCCATCTGGTTTACGGTAAAGACTCCCTGGGCGCCGTTGTCGTAGTGCACGAGTACGGATGCGTAATCTTCTGTGTCAACCGGCACTTCCTGGTAGTCGTCATTTGTCAGAATCTTGCTTGACCAGGTTTCCATGGGCTTTTTCGGTTTCTTTCTCGTTTTATGGAAGGTTGCAAAGTCTGCGAACACTTCAGTGATTTTCAGACCGCTTACATATTCTGTAAGATCCATCCAGTGGGAACCGATATCACCGATGGCGCGCGTTTTTCCGCTGACGGAAGATTCAAGACGCCAGCTGTAATCTGTTTCTAGCAGGAGCCAGTCCTGGAGATAGGATCCTGTGACAGATAAAAGTCTTCCCACATCTCCGTGCTTTACCATCTCTCTTGCATGTCTTACAAGCGGATAATATCGTACATTAAAGTGTACAGCGGTGACAAGGTTTTTCTCCCTGGCAAGTTCTGTCAGTTCTCTTGCCTCTGCGGGTGTCAGCGTAAGCGGCTTTTCGCATACACAGTGTTTGTTTGCCAGGAGAACTTTTTTAGCCATCTCATAGTGCAGATAATTGGGACTGCAGATGTGAACAACGTCAATACTGTCATCCTCAAGCATTTCATCAATGTTGTCGTAGTAACGCGGCACACTGTACTGCTCCGCTTTTTCTTTTGCTTCTTCTATTGTATAGCCGACGAGTGAAGTGACGTCAGCCTCAAAGGTCCGCCTGGCGTTCTCCAGGTGAATCGGTCCAATAAAGCCGGCTCCGACAATCGCAGCATTCAGTTTCTGCTTCATCACAGCACCTCCATAAAATTTTTAATTAAGCGCTTAATTGATATCTACATCATAGGGAGAGTTAAGCTGTTTGTCAATATGATTTTTGTATATTTAGCACAAATAAATATGTGAAAACGCTTTCAGAATGTGCAAGATGCACAATAAATTAAAGCGTATCATTATTTGAGTATTTTTGTTATAATAAAAAATGCAGGCATACAGTTTTTGTGGTGGAAGGATGGGATCTATGGCGACGATCAACGATGTTGCGAAGCATGCGGGAGTCAGTATTACAACAGTGTCAAGAGCGATTAACAACAGCGGTTATGTCTCTGAGGAAGCAAGGGAAAAGATTGAGCAGGCAATTAAAGAACTGAACTATATAGTGAATGAGCGTGCGAGAAATCTTTCAAAACAGCGTTCAGGGATTATTGGCGTTATCATACCGGATCTGGAAAACCCCTTCTATGGGAAGCTGATTAAAAATATTGAAATTGAGCTCTATTCCTATGGATATAAAACTATGGTGTGCAATACAATCGGCACCAGCAATCGGGAAAAAGAGTATATTGATATGCTGGACCGGAATATCGTAGACGGGATCATTACATGTGCTCTGGTCCTTGAAGACCAGGTATATACAAGGATAAAGAAACCGATTATCAGCACGGATCATGATTTTGGGCCGGCAATTCCACTGATCCATTCAGATCATAAAAAGGGAGGCCGTCTCGCGGCGGAGAAGATGCTGGAAGCCGGCTGCACAAATGTGGTAATGGTCGGAGCGAGGTGGGATGTGAAGACTCCTTCCAGTGAGAGATATACGGAGTTTGAAAGAATCCTTAAGAAAAATGGAATCCCGATACAGACTATATATGCAGACTGGAACAAAATGAGCTATCCTTATTATACCAGGCTTATGAGCGAATATTATGATGTGCTCATGAACGTGGACGGGATATTCACATCAGATATCGGGGCAATTGCGCTGTACCATCTGGCTGCGGAGCAGGGGAGACGAATTCCGGAAGATCTGAGAATAGTAGGATATGACGGAATGGATATCACAAGGATATCAAAGCCTGTAATCTCTTGTGTCAGACAGGATCCGATTGACCTTGCGAAACGCTGTGTAAGGACAATGATGAAACTTCTGAACGGGGATGAAAATATTGAGTATCATCAGATTGCTGATGTTGTTTTTCAAGATGGGGATACACTTTGAACTGAGAGATATCCTGACTATTTACAAAATCAGAAAAGGAGACAATTATAATGCAGTCATCAACAGAACTCAGAAATTTGCTGAACAGGATTGACCACCGCGGATATCCGGCTTATAAAGACACAAAAGGGGAGTACCAGTTCCTGGGATACATCCTGTCCATTGACCATGTGCAGGGGGATCCTTTCGCCTCCCCGTCAAAGGTCAGTGTGCACGTGAAGGGGAAGAATGCGGGATTTCCACAGGAATTATACAAGGACACGCATCAGCGCATCGCCCTGCAGGACGAGCTGACGAGGCAGTTTGGGAGAAAGGCGGAGCAGTTTGCATTTAAGGCAAAGGGATCGGGAAAGAGCGGCCTGATCTCTGTGAGCCGCTGCTATCAGGAAGTTCTGGAGCGCACGGCGTGCGCTTTGGATCCGGTCACGGGAGATATTGTTCTGCGGATGGAGATCGGATTCCCGGCTAACGGGAGGACGATCAACGCCAGGGAGCTTGAGAAGATTCTCTTCGACTTTGTGCCCGAGTGCGTGAAGTCGGCGCTGTTCTACAAGAATATGGACGCGAAAAGGCTGCGCGGCATCATTGATCTGGCGGAAGACCAGCACTATATCAGGGAAATGCTGCCGAAGATGGGGCTCTGCGCTTTTGTGGCGGATGGAAGTATCCTCCCCAGGGAATCAGGCATTTCGCCCAGGCCGATGAAGGGCGGTGTAAAGTTCCGTTCTCCAAAGGAACTGGAAGTTACTATGGATCTTCCACATAAAGGAAGGATCACAGGAATGGGGATAAAAAAGGGGATTACCCTGATCGTGGGCGGCGGCTACCATGGGAAGTCCACGCTCTTAAAAGCACTGGAACTGGGCGTTTATGATCATATCGCCGGAGACGGGAGAGAGTATGTGATCACAGACAATACCGCTGTGAAAATCCGCGCCGAGGACGGACGCAGTATCCAGAAGACGGATATTTCCATGTTTATCAATGATCTTCCAAATGGGAAGGACACCGTTGGATTCTGCACAGAGGACGCCAGCGGCAGTACATCCCAGGCGGCCAACGTGGTGGAGAGCATTGAGGCGGGCACATCGCTTCTGCTCATTGACGAGGACACAAGCGCCACGAACTTTATGATCAGAGACGAGCTGATGCAGCGGGTGATCCACCGGGATATGGAACCGATTACCCCGTTTATTGAGAGAATCCGGGAGCTTTATGACGGCTATGGAATCTCTACTGTGATCGTGGCGGGAAGTTCTGGCGCGTATTTCCATATTGCGGACAGTATCATCCAGATGGACCGCTATGTGCCAAAAGACATTACGGAATACGCCAAGAAAGAAGCGGAGAATTTCCCGATGATCAGCGTGCCGGAAAATCCAGCTTCCAAACCTGCATTTAACCGGTGCCCCAGGCCTTCGCAGGCATTTAAGGGAAATGACAGGATCAAGATGAAGACGCTGTCAAAAGAAGGCGTTATGATCAATAAAGAAACCATCGACCTCCGCTATGTGGAGCAGATTACGGACAGCGAGCAGGTGACTGCGCTGGGATACTGCGTGCGGTATGCTCAGAAGCACATTCTGGACGGACGAAAGGATCTGCGCCAGATTGTGGACGAACTGGAAAGAGTGATTGAGAAAGATTCCCTTGCCGCGCTGTGCGAGAGCAGGTCCAGTATTTCCAGCATGGCGGCGCCCAGGAGGCAGGAGATCTTTGCCTGCTTTAACCGGTACCGGGGATTAAAGCTCTGAGTAAAACAGCGGCGCTGGTCACGATAAGTAGAGAGTGCAGTTTTACGAATTGCGGGAGCAGGACTGTGACAATTTGAAGGAGGACAAGACAACATGGAATTGACAAACGGAAGGCCGGAAAACACAGAAGCTCGCCTGGACAAGGAGATAAGGGTATACGATCTCCTTGATTCTCTCGGCGTCTCCTATCAGAGAGTGGATCACGAGGCAGCTATGACTATGGAGGCCTGCGAAGAGATTGACAGGACTTTAAGCGAAGGAATAGAGAGCGGCGTGGCGATTTGTAAAAATCTGTTTCTTTGTAACCGGCAGGAAACGGACTTTTATCTTCTGCTCATACCCGGGGACAAGCCTTTCAAGACAAAATATCTGTCCGCGCAGATCGGTTCGTCCAGGTTATCTTTTGGTAAACCGGAATATATGGAGCAGTATCTCGATATCACACCGGGATCAGTAAGCGTGATGGGCCTGATGAATGATCATGAAAATAAGGTGCGGCTTTTGATTGACGAGGATGTGCTGAAATCGGAATATTTCGCATGTCATCCGTGCATCAATACGTCCAGTCTGAGATTTAAGACCTCTGACCTCGTAGAAAAGGTAATTCCTGCCATGAGGCATGAGCCAACTATGGTTAAACTGTAAAATATGTACATGACAGTTCTGTAAATTGGATATCATAAGTGCTATAATAGAAAGGAGGACAGCGGCAAAAGCTGTCCTTCGGCCTTTGATCAGGACGATGAGATAAAATCCGGTATACAGAGGGAGTGAAGAGGATGAAAAGATACAGGTACGTTCAGACAGCGGCGTCACTTTTTCTGACGGCTGCATTGGCGCTGACAACAGCGCCTGTATATATTGCAGAATACGCCCCGGAGAAACAGACTGAGAATCAGTCTGCGGTGCAGGAGGATTCAGGCGGAGCAAACGTCACCACGGGAGAGAAAGGAACAGAAAACTCAGGCATAGAAAGTGCGGGAACAGAGAGTGCAGAAACACAAGGTGCGGAAAATGAGAATGGGGAGCTCACTCCTTCCGGAGAGATTGAGGCGGGAGGCAGCGCGAGAAAGGCGTATGGACCGCTCAAGGCTGTCGTGCTGGGGGACAGCATTGCCAAAGGCTATTCGGCGGATAAAGAGACGGCGATACAGTCTTATGGCGAGCTGGCAGCAGAGTCTATAGCTGGGGAGCAGGGGCGGGAGTATGAGGTTGTGAATTATGCGAAAAACGGCCTCGATTCAGAACGCATGAATACGGAGATCCTGACTCAGGAGCAGATCCTTTCTGACATCCGGGAGGCGGATATTATCTTTATTACAGTGGGATCCAATGATCTCCTCAATGAATGTAAAGATACGGTAAGGGAGATCCTGAATACGGATACAAAGTTTAAAAGCGCGGAGGATGCGCTGAGAGTTTTGGAAGATTCAATGTCTGAGAATCCGTTTCTGATCATCAAGATTATAGCTGCTCTGGGCGGATGGGATTATGAATCTTTTGATGAGCAGTGGACGCAGATGATGGAGACAATAAACGGTGAAAGGAAAGAAGATTCAGAGGTGATTGCGACCAATATTTATAATCCGGTTGCAAATATGGAGCTTCCGTCCACAATGAACGGGACGGTTGAAGATATTATTGGAAATATGAATACTATCATTGAGGGACATGCCGGAGAATATGAATACATGGCCGCAGATATATTTTCGTCTGAAGTGTCCGTAAATGTGCAGGCGGACGGCCTGCATCCGGATCAGGCCGGACAGCAGATCATTGCGGAAGTTGTGTGTGAGGCATATGAATCCGGCACCGGAGTTACAGAGCCGTAAAAAGAAAGAGCAGCAGGCTGCGGAACCGGCAGGATGCAGGAATTCGTATATCAGCACAGTATAAAAGGAGCTGTCATATCATGTTTTATTTCCGCGGGCAACGAGCCGGACGGACATGCTTGCATGTCCGTTTGGCGGCTGCCGCGAAGGTCTAACACCCCCGATGCTTGCATCACTGCTGGTTTGCTGCTGCGTATGCTTGCATCGGGGGTGTTGACTTCCATGGATATGATAGTTTTGCTGACTTTTTATAACATTTTCAGATATTGTACACTGTAGGGCGGCATTGTGATCTGTCCCTGGAGAGATACAGTTTCCACTGCTGTTTCTGTATTGCTTTCTGCTGCTGTTTTATCTTCGGGTTTTACGGCATCTTTAGAAGTCACTTTGTCTGTTCCGCCTGTCAGCTCATCCACGCTTATGCTGCTGTCCGGATAAGTGAGCATGCGGGCGAAATTTCCCTGCAGTTCGTGGCTGGAAGCGGTGAATTCACAGTCAGATGCGTTGATTGCTACTAATATACGCTCGCTTTCACATTTCCGCTCGAACACGAGCTGGTGATTTGTGATGACTACATTGTGATAAGAACCGCTGCACAGCGCTTCACTTTTGTGGCGTGCCAGGATCAGCCTGTGGATAAATGCGGTCAGATCATTCGGCTTTGGCTCATCGAAACAGGGCCTGAGCGCATAGTCGTTGTCTGGCGCTTTGGCGCCTTCTTCTCCCCATTCGCTTCCATAATAGATGCATGGGATGCCCGGCATGCCGAAAAGCAGGCCGTAGGCAAGCGGAATGTGGTTTTTATTTGTTAAAATGGTAGCCAGACGGGAAACGTCATGGTTATCTACAAATGTCATGAGATGCTTGCCCCTGTAGATGCACCACTGTTCTGGTCCATACTGCCGGTTCAGGGAATGAGCGATCTCAAACATATTCATACTATTAAAGCTGGAATAAATGCCCTTGTAGCATTCATAGTTTGTACAGCTGTGAAGCATTTCGTCATTTACGATCAGGTTGTAGTCCCCAAAAAGAACTTCACCGATCAGTGCGAATCCGGGCTTGAGTTCTTCGCAGTAAGAGCGGAGCCGGCGCATAAAGTTGTGATCCAGGCTGTATGCGACATCGAGACGCAGCCCATCAATTCCGAATTCTTCAATCCACATCTTGACACAGCCGAGGAGATAGTCCACGACAGCGGAATTCTGGAGGTTCAGCTTCACCAGTTCGTAGTGGCCTTCCCAGCCTTCATACCAGAAGCCGTCGTTGTAGCCGCTGTTGCCGTCAAAGTTGATACAAAACCAGTCTTTATATGGAGAGTCCCATTTCTTTTCCTGTACATCTTTAAAAGCCCAGAATCCTCTTCCGACATGATTAAAGACGCCATCCAGCATGATTTTCACATTGTGCTCATGCAGATCTTTACAGACTGCTTTGAAATCATCATTTGTTCCCAGGCGGCAGTCGATTTTCATAAAGTCCCGTGTGTCATATCCGTGATTGTCAGACTCGAAAATCGGGTTTAAGATAATAGATCCAATGCCCAGCTCCTGCAGATATTCTGCCCATTCGCCCAGCTTTAGGATCCGGTGCTCCAGAACTCCGTCGTTGTGTACAGGCGCACCGCAGAATCCGATCGGATATATCTGATAAAAAGTTTCATTATAAGCCCACATAATTCAGTTCCTTTCTTTTTTGAGATTATCGTTTTACAAATGCGCTTATTAAATCACGTGTGATCATTATACCATACCTGGAAGAAAATCGCCACTCTGCACGAGGGTACAAATTGACAGCAAAACTCAAGGAGGGTATACTAAAAAAGTAATAGTCAGCCGGTAATCCGGCACGACAGGAGGGAACGATTTGAAAAGTGTAAAAAATAAGAAAAACAGGAGGAAAGCAGCCTTGTGCCTGTTGGCGGCCGCAGTACTGGCGTCCATGCTCCCGGGCAGAGCGCTGGCAGATGAAACAACGGGGATACAGCTGACAAATGTCGGACAGTCGGCGGATTTGGTACAGTCGGAAGATGACAGCCTGACAGAAACCGCGGAACCGGAAAGCGCGGAGAATGGTGAAAATGTGGAGGATACAGAGGCGGAAGACACGGAGAGTCCGGAAGACGCGGCAGGAGATGCTTCAGGGGAGGATCCGGGTTTACAGGGGAGCTCCGTTGACAGCGGAAAAGAGTCCGGAGAAGAGCCGGGAGATCAGTCAGATCCGTCTGTGCCGGGAGAGGAAGAAGTGCCCGGCGGAGAAGAAATACCGGAGATCCCGAAGCTGATATTCCCTGTCACACTTCCTTTGACAGAGGGCGCTGAATACGAGCAGCTCAGCACATTTCTGAATCTTTCGGCGGATCGGTTCGCAATTTATACAGTAGTGTTTGTCGATATGTCACAGCAGCCGGTTCAGCCAGATGAAGCAGTGGAGGTTGCTCTGCCGATTCCTTCTGATTACGATATGAACAGAGTAGTGGTCAGCGAGATCAGTGTAGAAGGCAGTACGCCTCAGAGAACGGAGCTTGGTTTTGAATCAAGGGATGGAAACGCAGTGTTCTCTACAGATCACATGGGAATATATGTAGTGATGGAGAAAACGGTGTATTCGGAACTTCCGGGCAGTCTTACCCCGACAGATAAGGTAGACCGCCTGGAACTTTCTAAAACAGTCCCCGCGGTTCTGGCAATGACACCCTCTGCGGCCGGAATCAGTACATCAGGGATGCAGTCCGCGCCGCTTACAGGAGATACCGGTATAAGCCCGGTGATCTGGATTGTCATTATGATAGCCGCGGTGGCTGCGGCAGTTATTGTTGTGATTATAAAAAGGAAGTAAAAAAATCTTGACACAGGGGAATCGGAGGTCTATAATATTACAGCATGACTAAAGGAGAAACAGTATGCGCCATAGCCCCGGAGTATGCTGATTTCACATATACAAGCACAAGCAAGAAAATGTTATCTGATGATTCTATAGGAGGAACACCCATGAAAACTTATATGGCTAACCCTGACAAGATTGAAAGAAAATGGTATGTGGTTGACGCTGAGGGATGTACACTGGGACGCCTTGCTTCTGAGATTGCAAAGGTGCTCAGAGGAAAGAACAAGCCGGAGTACACACCGCATATTGATACAGGCGATTATGTAATCGTTGTAAACGCAGAGAAAGTGAAAGTAACAGGAAAGAAACTTCAGCAGAAGATTTATTATAACCACTCCGATTATGTAGGCGGAATGAAAGAGACTACACTTGCTGAGATGATGGCAAAGAAACCGGAGAAGGTGATCGAGCTGGCTGTTAAAGGAATGCTCCCGAAAGGACCTATGGGAAGAAGCATGATCAAGAAGCTTCATGTTTACGCTGGCCCAGAGCATGCAAATCAGGCTCAGAAGCCGGAAGTTCTGACATTTTAGGGAAAGGTTGAAAGGAGGATATAACAGTGGCTAACGCAAAATATTACGGAACAGGAAGAAGAAAAAAATCAGTTGCAAGAGTATACCTTGTACCGGGAACGGGCAAGATCACAATCAATAAAAGAGACATCGACGAGTATCTCGGACTTGAGACTCTGAAAGTTGTTGTTCGCCAGCCGCTCGTTGCTACAGGCACAACAGATAAGTTTGACGTACTTGTAAACGTAAAAGGCGGCGGTTATACAGGACAGGCAGGAGCAATCCGCCATGGTATTGCAAGAGCGCTTATTGAGGCTGACGCAGATTACAGACCGGTCCTTAAGAGCGCAGGATTCCTGACTCGTGACCCGAGAATGAAAGAGCGTAAGAAATATGGACTCAAAGCGGCTCGTAGAGCTCCGCAGTTCTCCAAACGTTAATTTGGCGACGATTAAAGAAATTAGTAAAGCCCTTGAAAATCCAGTATTTTCAAGGGTTTTCTTTATCTCTGGAATGTTTCTGAATTTATCTATATAATTTGGATTCAAGAGCTGTTAAAATACAAAACTTGACAGATACCTTTGATTTTTTTAGATCTAACACTCAAAGCGAACTAATCGAATTCCTGAAAAATAGTGCCGGAAAGATAAGGCGGTGATTACTGTCCGTTCTAGAACATGTCGCCCAAAAGAGTATTACCGTCTTAACTGGAGAATCAGTTCTTCACCCCGCGAATAATAATTTCAAAAGCTGTTACCAACACATAATTTGGCATATCCGGTTTCAAATTTCTATTGCAGTATGGTATAATATTCCGTAAATATTTGGACTTGAATGGTTTAAAATGTTATTTCCAAATAAGTATTTTTAATATAGGATTTAATATAACAATTGGAGGTAGTTGTATGTCAAGTGCAGCACAAAGAACAGAATTACAATCACAGATATGGAAGATAGCGAATGAAGTCCGTGGTTCTGTAGATGGATGGGATTTTAAACAATATGTATTAGGAACCCTTTTTTATCGTTTTATTAGTGAGAATTTTTCTAACTATATGGAAGGTGGAGACGATAGCATAAATTATGCAGAACTTGATGATACAATTATAACCGAAGAAATCAAAGAAGACGCTGTTAAAACAAAAGGCTACTTCATTTATCCGAGTCAGCTATTTTGTAGAATTGCAGAAAATGCAAATACAAATGAAAATTTGAATACAGATTTAAGAACTATATTTGATGAAATAGAAAATTCTGCAAGTGGCTGTCCGTCTGAACAAGATATTAAAGGCTTATTTGCTGATTTTGATACAACAAGTAATAGATTGGGAAACACAGTAAAAGACAAAAATGCACGTTTGGCGGCTGTTATCAAAGGCGTTGAAGGACTTGATTTTGGCGATTTTCAAGATAATCAAATAGATTTATTTGGCGATGCCTATGAATATTTGATTTCTAATTATGCGGCTAATGCGGGAAAATCCGGTGGTGAATTTTTTACACCACAATGTGTTTCAAAACTTATTGCGAAGCTTGCGACACATGGGCAAACTACCATTGATAAGATTTATGATCCGGCGGCAGGTTCAGGATCACTGCTGTTACAGGCCAAGAAACAATTTGATGAACATGTGATCGAAGAGGGATTCTTTGGCCAGGAAATAAATCATACGACATATAATCTTGCGCGTATGAACATGTTTTTGCATAATGTTAATTATGATAAATTTAATATCGCATTAGGAAATACGCTTACGGAGCCGCATTTTAGAGAGGAAAAACCTTTTGATGCAATTGTGTCAAATCCACCATATTCTATCAATTGGATCGGTAGCGATGATCCTACCCTCATTAATGACGAACGTTTTGCGCCGGCAGGCGTATTGGCACCCAAGTCAAAAGCAGATTTCGCCTTTATTCTTCATTCGCTGAATTATCTTTCCGGCCGGGGACGGGCGGCAATTGTATGTTTTCCCGGAATATTTTATCGCGGAGGAGCAGAGCAAAAGATCAGAAAGTATTTGGTAGATAATAACTTTGTGGAAACAGTTATTGCGCTTGGACCAAATCTTTTCTATGGGACATCAATTGCTGTTAATATAATGGTGCTCTCAAAACATAAAACGGATACTAAAATCCAATTTATAGATGCAAGCGACGAGGACTTTTATAAAAAGGAAACGAATAATAATATTCTGACAGATGAACATATTGAGAAAATAATGCAATTGTTTGCAGGCAAAGAAGATAAAGAATATATTGCTAAATCTGTAGATAAAGATAAGATTGCAGAAGAAAATTATAATTTAACTGTAAGTACTTATGTTGAAGCAAAGGATACAAGAGAGGCTATAGATATTAAAGCCTTAAATGCTGAAATTAAAAAGACGGTGAAAGATATAGACAGACTTCGTTCAGAAATAGATAAGATAATTGCTGAAATCGAGGAATAGATATGGACAAAGAATTAAACTTTTTAGTATATAATACGCCTGATAAAGGCGTAAGTATTCGTGCGGCAGTAAAAGATGAGTCAATATGGTTAACTCAAAAAGCAATGGCGGAGTTGTTTGGAGTTGGAGTTCCGGCAATTTCAAAGCATTTAAAAAATATTTTTGAAGAAGGCGAACTAGAAGAAAAAGTGGTTGTTTCCATTTTGGAAACAACCACAGAACATGGTGCGATCGAAGGGAAAACGCAAACAAAACCAACAAGATTTTATAATCTTGATGCAATCATTTCAGTCGGATATCGAGTCAATTCACGAAAAGCTACTAACTTTAGAATATGGGCAACAGGTATTTTAAAGGAATATATGATAAAAGGCTTTGCAATGGATGATGAGCGTTTAAAGCAGGGAAAGACAGCGTTTGGTAAGGACTATTTTAAAGAACTGTTAGAACGGGTTCGTTCTATCCGTGCAAGTGAGAGAAGAATATGGCAGCAAATTACGGATATATTTGCAGAGTGCAGTATTGATTATGATAAAGACTCACAAATAACACATGACTTTTATGCGATGGTTCAAAATAAATTTCATTATGCGATTACAGGCCAAACGGCTGCAGAGATTATCGATGCAAAGGCAGATCATACAAAAGAACATATGGGATTAGTTACATGGAAGAATTCTCCGGATGGAAGAATCCTGAAATCTGATGTGACCATTGCAAAAAATTATCTTAATGAGAAGCAGATTCGCCAGCTGGAGCGTACAGTGACAGGTTATTTTGATTATATTGAAGATTTAATCGAACGGGAGAATACATTTACTATGGCTGAATTTGCGACCAGTATCAATGAATTCTTGGAATTTAGAAAATATGATGTGCTGAAAGGAAAAGGTAAGATATCAAAGAAAGACGCTGACAAAAAGGCAACTGCGGAATACGATGAGTTTAATAAGACACAGAAGATTACATCGGATTTTGATAGAGAAGTAAAGCAATTGCTACAAGGAAGTGGGGCAATAGATGAGTAAATTAGATGAATTAATTTCAAAGTTATGTCCTGATGGGGTAGAGTTCAAAACAATTAAAGAAGTTTATACACGATTAAAAGGAACTCCTATAACAGCCGCAAAAATGAAAGAAATTGAAAATAATAATGGCGATATCCGTATATTTGCAGGTGGAAAAACAGTGATTGATGCTTATGAAAAGGATATTCCTAAAGCTAATATAACGAGAGTTCCAGCGGTATTGATTCAATCTCGAGGCGTAATTGATGCTGTGTATTATGACCGACCATTCACATTTAAAAATGAAATGTGGGCATATACGCACGAAAATATAACATCAGTAAAATTTTTATATTATGTATTAAAAAATAATTTGACTTTTTTTAGAAAAGCTGCTGCTGGTATGGGATCTTTACCACAAATATCATTAAAGATTACAGAAGATTTTAAAATTCCTGTGCCTCCTTTAGAGGTGCAGAGTGAAGTTGTCCGTATTTTGGACAAGTTCACAGAGCTTACAGCAGAGCTTACAGCAGAGCTTACAGCAAGAAAGAAACAGTATGAATATTATAGAAACCGCTTATTAGAATACCCAAAAAACGAGTGTTCCATGGTCGCCATTTCTGAGTTGGGGAAATGGAGCGGTGGTAAGATACCATCTACTGCCAATAAAGAGTATTGGGAGAATGGAATTATCCCGTGGATTTTATCAAAAGATATGAAAAACTCTGCTCTTGAAGGTACGGAAGATCATTTGACAGAAAAAGCCCTTGAAGATGGCGGTATAAAACAAGATATTAAAGCACTTGTAGTGAAAGACGGAATATCTTCTCGCTATGTATTCCACGTGATACAAGCTTATGCAGAGGATATTCGAAAATTAACAAAAAAACAAGGCGGAACAGTTGATTCGTTGGACTTTCAAAGATTGCTTGCATATAAAATTCCTGTTCCCACACTTGAAGTACAGAAACGTTTGGCTGGTGTGTTAGATAATTTTGAATCCATCTGTTCTGACCTTAACATTGGATTACCTGCTGAGATAGAATTACGAAAAAAACAATATGAATTTTATCGTGATGCTCTCTTGACATTTGCTGAAACAGGCAACATAATTGCTCAGTCAGACAGACAGAGCTTAATTAAACTTTTGCAATATGTTTTTGGATATGTTTCTCTATCCCTGAGCGACATTTGCACACGCAGCAGTTCTGGTGCTACCCCTAAAAAGGGAAATAGCGACTACTATGCAGGAGGAACTATACCGTGGCTTCGCACACAAGATGTTAGATTTAATGAGGTGTATGAAGCAACAGCCTATGTTACAGAGACCGCAGTTAAGGAAACTTCTGCAAAGTGGATACCTGAAAACTGTGTAATTATAGCTATATCTGGCGCGTCTGCCGGCAGATGTGCAATTAACAAAATACCATTGACTACGAATCAACATTGTCTAAATATCGAGATAGATCCTGCTATTGCAATGTATAAGTATGTTTTTTACTGTGTATGTAGTCAATACGAAGAGTTGCTTTCAAGAAAAGAGGGCGCACGAGGTGATCTGAACGCTTCACGTATTTTAAGCTTAAAAATTCCTGTCCCTTCGCTTGAGAGACAGCAATACATTGTTACGATCCTTGACCAATTTGATGCTTTATGCAATGGTATTTCTTCCGGGCTTCCGGCAGAGATTGAAGCGCGACAAAAACAATACGAATATTACAGGGATAAATTGTTGTCATTTTAAAGATAAACCAGAGGTGTAATATGGGAAAAACCTTAGATGAAATTGCAAGACAGCTCAAAGACTGCGGCAAAAAAGTACAGTTAATATATGCTTTTAATGGCACTGGTAAAACACGGCTTTCAAGAGCGTTTAAAAATTTGGTTGCCCCTAAAAATGAATCGGATGAAGAAGAAACAGGATTGGCAGGTAAGAGAATACTTTATTATAATGCGTTTACCGAAGACTTGTTTTATTGGGATAATGATTTGGATAACGATACTAATTTGAAACTGAAAATCCATCCGAACATATTTACAGACTGGATATTTGCTGAGCAGGGACAAGAGCGAAATGTTATAAGTAATTTTCAGACTTATGTTAATAATGAGGCGTTAACACCGGAATTTAATGAAGATTTTTCGGAGGTAATATTTTCTCTTAAAAGAGGAAATGATCAGGATGCTGAAAATATTAAGATATCCAAAGGAGAAGAGAGCAATTTTGTCTGGAGCGTTTTCTATAGTTTGTTGGAACAAGTTGTAGAGGTACTGAATATACCGGAAGAAAGTGACAGAGAAACAGACAAACTGAATCAATTAGAATATATTTTTATTGATGATCCGGTGACGTCTCTTGATGATAATCACTTGATACAGATGGCGGTAAATCTGGCAGGAATAATCCGAAAGAATGAATCTGATTTAAAATTTATTATTACCACACATAGTCCTGTGTTTTACAATGTGCTATATAATGAATTACAAATTGCGAAAGAAGCAAGAAAAAAGCAAGGGAAAAAGGCGGGATATATGTTGGAAAAGAATGAGGATGGAAGTTATGAATTAGATACAAAGTTTGGAGATTCAAATAAAAGTTTTTCTTATCATCATTATTTGATTGGGATAATTAAACGGGCAATTGAAGAAAACAAAATTGAAAAATATCATTTTACTTTGTTGCGTAATTTATACGAGAAGGCGGCAAATTTTCTTGGGTATAAACACTGGTCAGATCTGCTGCCTGAGGATAAGGAAGTATATGCGGCACGTATTATGAATTTTTATAGTCACAGAACTTTATTGAACGATGAAGTGAGAGAACCGACAGAGCCAGAAAAACAAACGGTGAAACTATTATTTAATCATCTGATTGACAATGCAAAATTTTGGAAGGAGCCAGACTGATGTATGAATATAATCCGATAGCAGAATCAAACAATTTCATAGTTCTGGACAAATATGAAAAATATGCGTCATGTGTGCGCGAAACAAGTACATATCAGACAGAGGCGGACCTTGAAAACGAGTTTATACAAGATTTGAGAAGTCAGGGGTATGAATATCTGCGGGATTTGAAAACTCCGGAGGCGATGTTTGAGAATGCACGTGTACAGTTGCAGATACTCAATGACGTTCAATTTACTGACTCGGAATGGACAAGATTTTGTGAGGAATATTTAGACAAAGCAGGTGATAACCATATAGATAAAACACGTAAAATTCATAGTAATTACATTTATGATTTCGTATTTGACGATGGGCATATAAAGAATATATATCTTGTAAAAAAAGAAGAAAAAGATATTGCAAAAAATAAAGTACAGGTTATTTCTCAATTTGAGCAGACAGGGGCTCGGGCTAACCGGTATGATGTTACAATTCTGGTCAATGGATTGCCGATGATTCAGGTAGAACTCAAGAAACGAGGAGTAGCCATACGCGAGGCTTTCAATCAGATAAACAGGTATAGCAAAGAGAGCTTTAATTCAGAAAACTCTTTATATAAATATCTGCAGATGTTTGTAATCTCAAATGGTACTGACACCCGTTATTTTGCAAATACGACGAGAAGGGACAAAGACAGCTTCGACTTTACGATGAATTGGGCGAAAGCAGATAATACCTTGATTAAGGATCTAAAAGATTTCACTGCAACTTTTTTTCAAAAAAGTACAGTGTTAAGGGTGTTGCTGATTTATTCTGTCCTGGATGTAAACGACAATTTATTGATTATGCGTCCTTACCAGATTGCAGCAACAGAGAGAATTCTCTGGAAAATAAAATGTTCTTATAATGCCAAAAAGTGGGGGACGACCGAGGGGGGCGGATATGTTTGGCATACAACAGGTTCCGGAAAAACACTGACTAGTTTTAAAGCAGCGCGATTAGCCACAGAACTGGATTATATAGATAAAGTTCTTTTTGTAGTGGATCGGAAAGATTTGGATTATCAGACCATGAAAGAGTATCAACGCTTTTCGCCGGATAGTGTAAATGGTTCGGAAAATACCGCCGGACTGAAACGCAACATTGAAAAAGATGATAATAAAATTATTGTTACTACGATTCAAAAATTGAATAATCTCGTAAAAGCTGAATCAGATTTATCAATCTACAATAAGCAGGTTGTTTTTATTTTTGATGAAGCTCATCGCTCGCAGTTTGGTGAAGCGCAAAAAAATATCAAAAGAAAGTTTAAAAAATATTATCAATTTGGTTTTACGGGCACGCCAATATTTCCTGAAAACGCATTGGGAGCTGAAACAACTGCATCAGTATTCGGGAGAGAACTGCATTCCTATACTATAACTGATGCAATCAGAGATGAAAAGGTTTTGAAATTTAAAGTTGACTATAATGACGTCCGTCCTAAATTCAAATCAATTGAAAGGGAACAGGATGAGAAAAAGCTGACGGCTGCCGAGACCAAAGAAGCGTTATTGCATCCGGAAAGAATAAAGGAAATTTCACAATATATTTTGGATAATTTTAGAGTGAAAACACACCGCACTCATGTTGGAGCGAAGGGGTTTAATGCAATGTTTGCTGTAAGTAGTGTTGATGCGGCAAAACTCTATTATGAATCTCTTAACAGTCTGCAAAATGGATGTGAAAAACCTTTGAAAATCGCAACAATTTTTTCTTTTGCGGTGAATGAAGAACAGAATGCAATAGGAGAAATCCCTGATGAAACCTTTGAACCCACAGCAATGGACAGCAGCGCAAAGGAATTTCTGGCTTTTGCTATTGCTGAATATAACAAAATGTTTCAAACTACTTTTGGCGTTGAAAGTAAAGAATTCCAAAATTATTACAGAGATCTCTCTAATCGTGTAAAGAATCAAGAAGTAGATCTTTTGATTGTTGTCGGTATGTTTTTGACAGGATTCGATGCGCCAACATTGAATACGCTGTTTGTAGATAAAAATCTTCGCTATCACGGACTTATGCAGGCGTTTTCCAGAACGAACCGTATTTATGATTCGACAAAAACATTTGGGAATATTGTTACTTTCAGGAATCTGGAACAGGCGACAATTGATGCGATAAAGTGTTTTGGGGATGACAATACAAGAAATATAGTTCTTGAAAAAAGCTATAAAGAATATATGGAGGGATTTAAGGATCTTGCTACAGGTGAAATATGCCGCGGTTATGTGGATGTAGTGAAGGAATTAAATTCACGTTTTGCAGATGTTGATGAAATTGTTACAGAAAAGGATAAAAAAGAGTTTGTTAAATTGTTTGGAGAATATCTGAGAATCGAAAATGTTTTGCAGAACTATGATGAGTTTACCTGTTTAAAGGCATTGCAGAAAGTTGATCTCAGTGATCCGGAAGATGTAAAAGAATTTAAGGCAGCGTATTTTGTCAGCGACGAAGACCTGAAAGCTATGCAATCGATAGATGTATTGGCAGAAAGAACGATTCAGGACTATCGTTCTGCATATAATGATATTCGTGAATGGATTCGTCGTGAAAAAGAAGGAAGAGATAAAGAAAAGTCAAAAATTGACTGGGATGATGTTGTATTTGAAGTAGATCTGCTAAAATCTCAGGAGATTAATTTGGATTATATCCTCGAACTGATTTTTGAGAAAAATCAAAATATAAAAGATAAGGGCGCTTTGGTCGAAGAAATGCGCCGTATAGCACGCTCCAGTGCGGAAAATCGTGCGAAGGAAAGTTTGATTGTGGATTTTATTAATCAAACGTCTTTAGATGAAATAAAGGATAAAGCAAGTGTTCTGGATGCATTTTATCAATTTGCGCAAAAAGAACAGAAAAAGGAAGCGGAAGATCTGATAAGAGAGGAACAGCTCAATGAGGATGCCGCAAAACGATATATTCTCGCATCATTAAAAAAGGAATACGCAAGCGAAAATGGGACGGGCTTGAATGAGGCTCTTCCTAAAATGAGCCCGCTCAATCCGAAATATCACGCTAAGAAACAGAGCGTGCTTGAAAAAATATCTGCTTTCGTAGAGAAATTCAAGAGGATAGGTGGAGCGATCTGATTAGAGCATGAGGCGCTCGGCAGGGCTGAGGCGGCCTAATGGGAAAACGCGAAAACTTTCGGGGAGATAAAATGAGAAATCCTGTTGAAAATATCAGTTTATTGCAGAAGCAGATCAATGATCTGCAGCTGGAAAATCAAATACTGAAAAACATTCTGGATCGTTCCGGCATTTCATATACCCATGAAATTGCCTGTATCAATGCGCCTGAAAACGCAGAGGAATATGATCCGGATCAGGGGGAGCGGATTATCCATCCGAGACAGATTACGGACGAAATGGCGAATTTATTTTATGCCAGATTCTGGGGACGGCAGGATGTCTATGCGAAGAGAAGCGAGAAGAAAGGAACCGGAGAAGCAGGATATTATACGCAATGTCATAATCGCTGGGAGAATATCTGTCCTAAAATGCGCCATGAGAAAATGAACTGCAGAGACTGTCCTCATCAGGCATATAAACAGCTGACTATAAAAGACATACGTGCCCATTTGCAGGGGAGATCTTACAATGGATCAGATGTGATCGGTGTTTATCCACTGTTGAAAAATGGAACGTGCCGTTTCCTTGTATTTGATTTTGATAATCACGAGAAAGGCGCTGAAAAGAAAGACTTTGCAAATACGAATGAGGTATGGATGGAAGAGGTGGAAGCCATGCAGACTATCTGCGCTTTAAACGGGATTGATCCTCTTGTTGAACGTTCCAGATCCGGCAGAGGCGCGCATTTGTGGATTTTCTTTGATAAACCGGTCCCGGCGGCACTGGCGAGAAGATTTGGCTTTGCTTTGCTGGAAAAAGGGGCGGAGCAGGTTAATCTGAAATCATTTAAATATTATGACAGAATGCTTCCGGCTCAGGATACTCTCCCGGAAGGCGGTCTGGGTAATCTGATCGCTCTTCCATTGCAGGGGCAGGCTTTACAAAAGGGAAACAGCGCTTTTGTTGACAGCAACTGGAATGCTTATTCGAACCAATGGGATGTGCTTTGGAGCAAACCGCAGCTTTCTGCCCAGTTTATAGAAACTAAGATAAAGGAGTGGGCGGCTTCAGATATTACAGATGCGGCAGACGACAATGAAAATGCGGAAGAACGGGAACAGCCGTGGAAAAAAGAAAAGCCGTTTCGCCGTGAGAATGTGGATGGAAAAATAAGTCTTGTTTTAGCAAATGGTATTTATATAGATAGCCTGAATCTGAAAGCGGCGATTCAAAATCAGATCAGGCGGCTGGCAGCTATAAGAAATCCGATTTTTTATAAAAATGCGGCAATTGGTATGTCGAACTTTGCCACTGCTCAGTGGATCTATCTGGGAAAGGATCATCTGAGCGGGTATATTGAAATTCCGAGAGGTCTGCAGGATAGACTGGTTGAGAAGATAAAAGAAGCGGCTATTCCCTATGAGATACGTGATGAACGTCAGTGCGGCAGACATATTACTGTTACATTCAGAGGCGAATTAAGGCAGGAGCAAAAGCCGGCGCTGGAAGAGATGATGAAATACGATAACGGAATCCTTCAGGCGGCCACAGCATTTGGAAAAACAGTTGTATGCGGCGCAATGATCGCGGAGAAGAAAGTGAATACACTGATCATCCTTGAATCTTCTGCTTTGTTGGATCAGTGGAAAGATGCATTGGAGAAATTTCTTGATATCGAGGAGAAACTCCCGGAGTATAAAACAAAAACCGGACGGACAAGAGTGAGGAAGAGTCTGATCGGAAAACTGCAGGGACCGCACGATTCCATGACCGGAATTGTGGATATCGCTATGGTTGGATCATTATGTAAAAAAGGCGAATGGCATCCCCTGCTTGATCAATATGGAATGGTCATTGTTGATGAATGCCATCATGCGGCTTCCGATACGATTACAGAAGTGCTGCAAAAAGTCACCGCAAAATATGTATATGGTGTTACAGCTACACCAAAACGGGCGGATGGACTGGAAAAAATCAATTATATGATGCTAGGTCCGATTCGATACAGCTACTCTGCAAAAGAAAAAGTAAAAGAGCAGGGAATCCCGCATCTGGTGTATCCGAGATTTACAAGGACAGTACTTCCCAGAGGTGCCGCGGCAGAAAAGATGCATCCAAATGAAGCGTATGAACTTCTCCGGCATAATGAGGCGAGAGATGAACAGATCCTCTCGGATGTGAAAGAATGTATTGCTGCAGGAAGAACACCGGTCATATTGTCCAGATATAAAGATCACTCAGAAAGACTGTATGATCAGATGGAAGGGTATGCGGACCGAGTCTTTTTGATGACTGGAAACAAGTCAAAGAAAGAACATAAGCAAATCTATGAACAGCTGCGGCAGACCGCTCCGGAGGAAACACTGGCGCTGATAGCCACTGGCAGTCTGATCGGCGAAGGATTTGACTTCCCGCGCCTTGATACACTGATCATGGCAACACCTGTTTCGTTCCGAAGTGTAGTTGAGCAGTATGCCGGACGCCTGAACCGGAACTATGCCGGAAAGAAAGATGTAATCGTATTTGATTATGTTGACAGCCATATCCCAATGTTTGAAAAAATGTATGCGAAAAGGCTGAAAGCATATAAGCAGATCGGATACGAAATATGCAGCGGATTGAATTATGAAAAGCAGGAAGCAAATGCCATTTTTGATGGTGAAAATTATAAAGAGGTATTTAAGAGGGATCTGCTTGAGGCGGAACAGAGGATTGTGATATCCAGTAATGCTGTCAGCGCCAAAAAGGTATATGAAACGATAAATATGTTGAAAGAAAAGCAGGCATTGGGTGTGGGAGTGACAATCGTTACCTGGGCTCCTGATGACTATGGCTTTGGTGATGCCGCATCTTGGATGCAGCTGCATGAGGATATGCGTCAGGCAGGATTCTTTATTAAAACAGTGGAAGATTCCTGCGAAAATTTCGCGGTTATTGATCAGAAAATTGTCTGGTACGGAAATATTCATTTGCTGGGTAAAGACAAAGTTGAAGACAGTATTATGCGGGTGAAGGATAAAAAAATTGTGGCTGAGTTAATGGAGCTGGCGTTTCAATAAAAGACCGCCGCACTAATAATTTGGTGCGGCGGCCTTTGGTTGATATCGATCTGCTTTTTTTAAAACATATACATTGATTATTCTGTATCGGCCGTATGTGCTCTTATCATAAGCGGGGAAATATTCTGTCGAATATAGTTTGCGGAGCATCAAGTTCCTTTAATTTTTTATATAGTTTCTTGTTAAATATGTCTGTCATATCTGCGTCTTTTATATTATTTAATTCCATAGGATCATCCGCAAGGTTGAATAGCATATCACCATATATGTATGAATTATGCCTGTTTTTCTTTGGCATTTTTAAAATCGGGAATCCCTTTGCATATTTTACATCATAAAGCAGTTTACAGTCTGCAAATTCCTCTTTGCTAAATGCCTGATTTCCCTTTAATGGCAGAAGCGTATATGTCTCCAGTGGCTGGTTATCACTTCGGGCAGAAGCTTTCATATACACATAAGGTGGTTCAACATAATTAATATGTCCGCCATGGATGCCGTAGAGGATGCTGTCGTGGCCGTGATTATTTTTTGACATTTTAAAAATGGATTTGCCGATGATAGAATCATCAACTGGCAAACTGTAATAATCTAACAGCGTAGGTGCGATATCTATTGTCTGTACCAGGATATCGCTGCTCGGGCAGTCCAATTCAGGAAAATGAATAAAGAGTGGGATGTGCGATATTTCTTCGTACTGCGGGCCTTCGTTTTTGCCCATCCATGAATGTTCTCCAAGCATGAATCCGTGGTCTGTATGAATGATAATTAAGGTATTGCTCCACAAATTATATTCTTCAATCTTGTCTAACAGTAATCCTAAGAGTTCATCGCAATATGAAACATTTGCCGCGTATTGTTTTTTTAAATCATCTGGAATATTGTCTGCGCAAATATATTTAGGCCAGTTACATATTTGTTTTTTCTCGTCTATGTCATATAACTGTTTAAATTTTTCGGGAGCGTCAAATGGTTCATGTGGTGAGAAACATTCGATATGGAGCAGCCAATTATCCCTATCGTGATAATTATCTAAATAACAGGCGGCTTTTTTCATTACATTGAAAGATGTATATGATTCACTCCCCAGGGCTTTTTTGTTACAATAATACTGAGTTTGTATGGAACCGTTCTGATTATAAGCACTCAGATTTTCCTCTGCCGGCTTTTCAAAACATGGAGCGAATGGATCGCCTTCTGCGCCTCTGATCAATTCCCAGCTGGAGTATTGATTATGATAACAAAAACCGCCCTCCTCAGCATAATGCCAATGGTCTGTGATCAAATGAGTATTGATTCCGTGGTCACTTAAAAATTTGAATACGGAGAAATCAAATGGTTCAAGAGGGCCCCAGTTGCGATGCAGGAAATTATATCTTCCTGTATGCAGATCCCGGCGGGCGGGGATACAGGGCAGACTGCCGCAATAACAATTATTAAACTTAGTAAAATTGCGCTCCAGTTTTTTAAAGTTAGGTGCCTTTATGTAATCATTCCCATAATTTGGCAGCATATTGCGTACCAGTGTGTCAAAAGTTAATATAATAGTATTCATGTTACATCTCTTTCTTATAGGTTAATACTGTAATTAAGAAGCTGGATGCGAATGCGGCAGTAATAGCGATTACAGCTCCGATAAATCCGATTGTGATCCCTTCCGGGGCTATAAAATTTGGAAGTGCGAATATTCCTCCTGCCAGAGGGGTATAAATTCTGGAACCAAAGAATCCCATAATTGCCCCGCCTATTCCGCCGCCGATTAGGCCTGCTATAAACGGACGTTTTCTGGGGATTGTAACGCCATATAATGCGGGTTCGGTGATTCCTACAAAACAGGTTAACGCAGTGGACAAAGATAAGGACTGATTTCCCTCATGCCTCTCTCTGTACATGACGCCGAGAACCGAACCGGCGGTAGCAAACGGAGTTCCGTACATCAGACACATAATCGGATCATAGCCGAACAGTGAAAAATTATTGTATCCGATAGGGGTTAAACTCCAGTGCACACCAAACATTACTAAGATCTGCCAGGTTCCGCCTAATACCAGTCCGCATAAAATCGGTGATAAATCGTATACGCCTTTTACAAGATAGCCGATCGCATAGCTCACCCAGGTCATAATTGGTCCGACTACGATAAAAGTTAAAACCATGGTGACAAGCAGTGTTAACAGCGGTACGCCGAAAGATCTGAGAACTTCGGGCACAATTTTCCTGAACTTCTTTTCCAGATAGCTGGCCAGAAATACAGCGGCGATAACGGGGATTACCGTCTGAGAATAATCCATCAATAATACAGGGATTCCAAAAACAGTCATGAAGACATCAGTTTCGAAAATTGTTTCGCTGAATATCGTATATAAAACATTATCGCCGTTGATGATATTCAAAAAGGCAGGATTAACAAGGCAGCATCCGATAATAATACCCATCAGTGGATTGATACCGGTTTTTTTGGCAGTAGTGTATCCTAATACTACCGGAAAAAAGTAAAAGAAAGTATTACCGATCCCCTGCAGCAGAATATAAATACCATTACTGTTATCCAATACGCCTGTAACCATTAGTAATGAAGCAAGGCCTTTCAAAATTCCAGAAGCGGCCAAAAGCCCTAAAGTTGGCGTGAAAACAGATGAAATGATATCCAGCAAAGTCGAAAAGGCTGTTTTCTTTTACATTATTTTCCTGCTGCATTAAATCTGATGCGGCAGTATCATTTTGCAGTTCTTTGACTAAATTGTTATAAACTTCCTGGGCATTGGGGCCGATCACAATCTGATACTGATCTCCTGCATATAACGAATTAATAACTCCTTTTATCTTTTTTACATCGTCATCCTGGACTAAAGATTTATCTGCTAAAATAAATCTTAACCGGGTCATGCAGTGAGTATGACTGACGATATTGCTTTTTCCACCGACGCATTCAATTATTTTTTTTACATCAACATCCATAGTTCATTCTCCAATTATTATAAGTATTCAATATTAAAAAGCGCTTTTTATTGTGATATAATTATAAACAACAAAATTAAAAAATAAATGGATTTGGCTTAATGTGAGATGCGTTTCATGCTTTTGAAAGGAAATTAAATGAAATTTAGTGATATTGTGTCGAGTAATTATCAAAGTCTCAGCCAGACAGATAAGCAGCTGTGCAGATTTTTGCTTGACCATGCAAAACTGATAGAAAATATGACTTGTGAAGAAACTGCTGTCCAGGCCTATACTTCGAAAGCAACTTTGTCCAGGCTGGCCAAGAAATTGGGGTTTCGCGGATTCAATGAATTAAAAATCTCCGTCATGAATAATGATAACCATTTTGATATAGATATTGTCTCTGCGAGTCTGGCTGAATTTCTGCAAATATATATCGATGAAAATGTAATAAAATTTAATAGCATTTTTTCACTCATCGAGCAAGCTAATAAAATATTTATTTGCTATACAGGTTTCCATCAGAAAAAACTTGCGGAGATTTTACAGGAAATATTGATAAAATATGGAGTGACTTCCAATCTCTTTGGTACTCAAGAAACTACAACAAATGAAAGTATAATAAAACATATTAAAAAAGATAATCTGATTTTTGTTTTCAGTCATAGCGGAAGCTCAAATGAACTATGTAAATTGATGGATCAGCTAATGATCTGCAATGCTAAATTTATATCAATAACCCAGTCGAAAACCTGTAAATTAGCGCAAAAAGCCGATATTGCGATCTATTTCAATAATTGCATTCCAGAAGAGTACTCATATCAGTTTTACTCAGGGTTTAATATGATTTTGTTGAATTATTTTAACATTTTCTTAAAAAATAAAGACTCTTAATAGAGCAAAGCGGGAAGGACTGTCTTTCCGGTAAACAACAATGTTGAAATCATGTTAAAAATTTGAAAATGAACATGCCAGTACACTGCCACAGTTTGCAGAAAGGAGACAAATATGGAAGGAATGAAACCCGTAAAAATTTATTCATGTGCAGAGCGTGTGAATGCGGACATGATCACGGAGACGCTGAATGACCGCGGTATTCCGGCTTATTCCGAGTCCAAGGGCAGCGGAGATTACATGAATATTTACATGGGATCATCAATATTCGGAAATGATATTTATGTAAATGAAAAGGATGCGGACAGGGCAAAAGAAATTATCACGGCTCTGACAATGCCTCATGAGGGAAAGGCGGACGCGGCAGATGCGGACCTCCCTGTCCGGGCGTCGGATAAAAGGATTCATGTTGTGAGGATCATCTCACTGATCGCGGCTGTACTGATGGTGCTCGGGGCGGTGGTTCCGTCTCTTGTAAATATTCTGTTCGGATGATTTCTTTAGAGTCAAAAATGAAAATGTTAAAATAACGTTAAAAGAATGTAAAAAAACTCTTTCAATTTTCCCCATTATCCTATAGAATAGACAAGGCTACAAGTAACCTGTAAAGAGAATAATCAGATGAAACATAGATTGAAAAAGATTTGTTCTGTGATTCTGGCTCTGACAGCAGGCCTGGCCTTTGTGTTCAGTGGAGGGGCTGAATGGAATCAGGATTTGGCGGAGCAGGATATGCAGGCTGATGTGTTCCTCGGTACAACGGAAGATGGTACCGAAGAGGACACGGTGGAATATCTAAATCTAATCACAGCGAAGCACAGTATTCCTGTGCTGGCCGGGCGTTCAGACATGGTTTCTGCCCGGCAGTATATCCAATTTAAATATTTTCAGAGGCTTCCGGCTGTTCTGGCCGGTTCGGCGGTACCGCCGGCGTGCACGTGTTTAGGAGCCGCGATTTTGAAATACAGGTCTTTTTCGCCCTGTGTATCTCAGTTTTTCAGTATGCTGACAGCGCAAAGAGGAAAAGACGGGAAAAAATGATACTAAATTCTGCGAATGGTGAATACTGAACTGCCCTCTTCCGAAAGGGGAGGGGATTATGAATGGATATAAACTAGAAGAATAGAGGAAATTATATGGAAGTATCGTTTATGTATTTCTGGGCGGGAATGTTAGAGAGTCCTGTCCTGCTTGTTACGGTTCTGTTCACCCTGGGAGTGATCTTTGTAAACGGATGGACGGATGCGCCGAACGCGATTGCCACATGTGTGACAACGCGGTGTCTGAGCCCGCGTAAGGCGATCATTATGAGTGCGATTTTTAATTTCCTGGGCGTTTTCATAATGACGAAAATTAATAGCTCAGTTGCCTCTACGATCAGCAATATGGTTGACTTCGGCGAGAATACGCATGCGGCGCTGATCGCGCTCTGCGCAGCGCTGTTATCGATTGTTGTATATAGTGTGGCGGCGTCCTTTTTCGGGATTCCCACCAGTGAGAGTCACAGCCTGATCGCAGGCTTGTCGGGGGCGGCGATCGCTCTCCAGCACGGCGTAGGCGGAATTAACGGAAGCGAATGGGTGAAGGTGCTGTACGGCCTGGTACTGAGCCTGGCGCTCGGATTTTTTATAGGCTGGGTGCTCTGTAAAATTGTTACGATTCTGTTTCAGAATGCTGACCGGAGAAAGGCCAATGAAGGATTTCGATACGCACAGATTGTCGGAGCCGCAGCCATGAGCTTTATGCATGGTGCCCAGGATGGACAGAAGTTTATCGGCGTCCTGTTTCTGGGAGTGGCCTTCTCAAACGGCCAGAATTCAGTTGCCGGGATGGAGATTCCGGTGTGGCTGATGCTGCTGTGCAGTATTGTGATGGCGCTGGGGACCAGCGTGGGCGGTGAGAAGATCATCAAGTCAGTGGGAATGGATATGGTGAAACTGGAACGCTACCAGGGATTCTCGGCGGATCTGGCCGGAGCTGTCTGCCTTCTGCTCTCCAGTGTATTTGGAATCCCGGTATCTACGACTCACACGAAGACAAGCGCAATCATGGGCGTAGGCGCGGTGAAGCGGCTTTCCGCCATCAATTTCGGCGTGGTCAAGGATATGATGCTGACCTGGATTTTTACATTCCCGGGCTGCGGCCTGATCAGCTTTGTTATGGCGAAGGTATTCATGTACATTTTCGGTTAATGAAAATAATTATGTACATTTCGGTTAAGAAAACGGAGGAAGAAAAATGTCTAAGAAACAGGATGCATTTTATTTTGATAATTTTGTCTCATGCGCGGAATGCGCGTGCAGAGCTTCGGAACTTTTGAATCGTACATTGTCAGATTTCAAGCCGGAAGAGATCGGCCGCAGGATGGACGAGATGCATGAGATTGAGCGTATGGCGGACGATAGGAGACATGAGCTTAACGGAAGGCTGATCCGGGCTTTCATCACCCCGCTTGAGAGGGAGGATATCGCAGAACTCAGCCACCATATCGACGAGCTGGTGGACAAGATCGAGGACGTTATGATCCGGATCTATATTAACAATGTGCAGTCCATACGGCCCGAGGCTGTACGGCTTGCGGAAATCGTGGGCAAGTGCTGCGCTGAAGTACAGAATCTTCTGAAAGAGTTCGAGAATTTCAAGCACCCGGCAAAACTGGATGAGAAGATTATCGCAATCAACTCACTTGAGGAAGAGGCGGATACGTTATATATTGCCAGTATGAGGAAGCTTCATGAAGAAGAGAAAGACGCGCTTGCGATTATCACCTGGCGGGAGATCTATGATTATCTTGAGAAATGCGCTGACGCATGCGAGCATGTTGCGGATACAGTGGGCAGCGTGATTATGAAAAACTCGTAATAGTTCAGACCGTGCAGGTATGCTTTTATTCGTAACAGCCCGGACCGTGCAGGCGTGCTTTTACTTGTAATGGTCCACCATGTGCCGGAGTGCTTTGTCAAGAAGGGACGCTGTCTGAGTATTGAGAATCCTGATTTTTTCAGGATTCTTTCTTTTATGGAAAATAATTAAGAAAAAGGATAGAAATCCATATCACATCAGCGAATATATAGTAGAGCAGCAAAAGAATTTATGATTGCTGCAGACAGGCCTGGAAACATATTGAGAAGGAGTTCCTGATGAAAATAACAGAACAGAATTTTACAGAACAAATTATCCGAAAAAATGAGAAAGCGCTGGAATACTGCATGATCCGTTACGGAGGTCTTGTAAAAGCGGTCGTGCGCAGACACTTAGGGCAGCTGGAGGGCTTTGAGGATGAGTGCATAAATGATGTATTTTTTGCGGTGTGGGAGCATGTGGAGTCTTATCGCTCTGACAAAAATTCATTTGCCAACTGGATTGCCGGGGTGGCGCGGCTGAAAGCGCTGGACTGTAAGCGCAGATACGCGAGACAGCTTTTGGAAGTCGGGTGGGATGACGCACTTGCGAATCAGACGGGCGCTCCGGACAAGGCGCTCTCTGACCTGGAAGAGGATATATCAGCTGATATGGCAGAACTGCTGTCGTGCCTGTCTGCCTCTGACAGAGAGTTGTTTATGAAGCGTTATATCGAGGAAGAAGATCTGGACAAAATCAGCCGGGATACCGGCATGTCAAAACCTGTGATCTATAATCATCTGTCCCGGGGAAAGAAGAAAATCCGGAGACATTTTCAGAGCAGAAAGGAGATCGTGAGATGAAAAGTTCAGTTTATGATTACTTGAATGATATGGATAATCAGCCGGATTCCTATACCTCTTCAGAAGTAGAAATGGGAGATGTGAAAAGGTGGAAGAAAGCATTTGAAACAAGGCGCGGGAAAACCGGCGCGAAATGGAGAAAATATGCGGCTGCGGCAGCGCTGTTTGCCATTGTGGCTGCGGCGGGCGGAATCTCGCCGGTCAGGCAGACTGTATATGCGGGGGTAAAGGCCGTTACCTATGATCTGGCGCAGATGTTGGGGATCGAAAAGGATCTTGATCCCTACAGAACAGTCGTGGGGAGGTCTCTTACAAAAGACGGATTTACCGTTACCTTAAATGAAGTGATCCTTGACAGGGAGAGCCTGTATATCTCGGATACGCTGACGGTGCCGGAGGCGATGGACTCTCCGGATGATATGATGGCCTACGATACGTATACCGAAGTGTATATTAACGGCAGGATGGTTTCAGGCGGAGCAGGAGGCGGCAGCAGACAGGCGGATGAATATAATATAGTGTCTGATCTGGAGGCTGAACTTCCCGGGGTGGATACTGCCGGGACGCTGGATGTGGAGATTCGGTACTATGTGATGGAAGGAGATTCCATGTTTGGTGATATTGACATGGGAAGCTTTGAATTTACGGCGTCCGGCCAGGAACTTTCGATTGACACTCTGTCCGTCCCGTTGGATCAGACCTTTGAACTGCCGGATGGAGAGTTGGTTACATTTACAGAATATACGTCCAATGCCCTGGGGCAGAAGATATATTACGAAAAGAGCGATGATGGATATGCGTATGATATGGAACTGCGCGGAGAGGATAATCTCGGGAATCCGGTGTCCTTCTACGTGAGATATGGAAACGGAACAGAAGGAAAGATGGAAGTAGAGGCAATAGATAACGGATACATTTCAGATGAGGCGACGTCTCTGACCCTCGCCCTTTATGTGGTCAAGATGCCAGAGGAGAGCGGGGCAATGCCGGGTTCAGAAGAATATGAACAAGTGGGAGAGTCATTTACAGTGCAGCTATAATGTTTAACAGCTATTTGGCGCACTAACATTTCCTGTGACTCACGTTCGGAAGCGGAGCGGATGTTTTGCGATACGTATTCTGTGAAAGCAGACAGCCGTAAGATGTTCCGTTCCAGAATCCGGAAAATCTAACAGGCCGAAGAGATGTTTAAGGGCAAAGCGGCGCTCCGGGCAACTCGCTCTGCTCAGACAATCCCTGCGCGCCGCTTAACAACATCTCTTCGCCCCTAAGATTTTCAGCGGATCCCTCCAAAGTCACATCTTCCGGCTGTCCCCTTCCCCAGAAAGTATTCTAAAACCATCCGCTTCGCTTCCTGCGCGTTCCCTGTCGGAATGTCATTGCCCAAATAGGCTGAAACGTACAACTGGCGCGGCTTGAGGGCTTTCCTCTACGAAAGCTTTCCGGCCGCGCCTGCTTCTCGCAACAGCTATATAGTCACTAACTTCCGAATTGAAAAGCCCAGAAAACAGCCCCATTTCGAGAAAAATTCTGCGGGGATGAAGGATGGCGATGGATGACTTCGGAAGGGT
>CALWTQ010000006.1 GCA_944384505.1 uncultured Mediterraneibacter sp. | reverse complement strand
AAGTAGGGATTTTCTCTGCTTCCCTTTTAATTTAGGAATGATTCCTATCTTTGCCAATAATAATTATACACTAACTTACAGCTATTTAGCGCACTAACATTTCCTGTGACTTACGTCCGGAAGCGGAGGGGATGGTTGAAACGTGTTCTTGGAGAGGGGACGTGTGTGTACTGCTCCGTTCCGGAATCCGGGAAGGATCTAAGAAGTCGGAGAGCTGTTTAAGTGCAAAGCGGCGCTCCGGGCAACTCGCTCCGCTCAGACAATCCCTGCGCGTCGCTTAACAACAGCTCTCCGACTTCTAAGATCTTCCATCAGATTCCTCCAAAGTCACAGTCCCCACACGCCCCTCTCCAAGAACTTACGCTTCAACCATCCCCTCCGCTTCCTGCGCATTTCCTGTCGGAAGTGTTATTGCCCTAAACAGGCTGAAACGTACAACTGGCGCGGCTTGAGGGCTTTCCTCTACGAAAGCTTTCCGGCCGCGCCGACTGTTTACAACAGCTATATAGTCACTAACTCCCGGCTTGAAAAGTCCAGAAAACAGCCCCATTTCGAGAAAAATTCTGCGGGGATGGAGGAGGGCGACGGGCGCCTTCGGAAGGGGATTAGGGAAACTTGAAGTTGCGGCTGCGGATGTTAGGGCAGGAGGGGAGATTGTCTGAGCGAAGCGAGTTGCTCCCCTCCTGTCCTTGCATCTAATCCGCAGCCGGAACTTCTTAGTTTCCCTTATCCCCTGTAGCGAAGCCCCGAGCCGTCCTCCATCCCCGCAGAATACGTTTTAGGAATCGCCCCTGTTTTCGGACGTTTTTCATGTAGAAGTTAGTGAACTTTATAGCCGCACCGCCTATTGACATTTACTTGAAAACCATGTAAAATTAACTCTCGTGCAGCCGGGGTGTTAGCGGTACCTTGTACCTGCAATCCGCTATAGCAGGGGTGATATTGCGCAGAGGGCGGCAGCTGGCGGGGCTGCCCCCGGTAAGTGACGTTGATGTCCGGGTCTTACGCGACGGGAACCTGTGAACCGTGTCAGGCCGGGAACGGAGCAGCACTAAGCAGGACCTTCCGGGTGCCGTAAGGGTGCCTGGGCTGAGTAAACTGCCGGGGTAACGCCTGTTGGTCAGGTTCGAAGCGCAATGCACGTAAAAAAGAGCAAAAGCAGTCTGCATCAGTTTATTGATGCGCTGCTTTTTTTATTTTTCACTATTCACAGTTCCCTTTTTTTCGCATTTTCTGCTTTTCCCGCAGCTCTTTGAAAAAATTCTTCATCAGCGCGCTGCACTCTTCCCGCAGAACCCCTGTCTCAAGCTGTACCTGGTGATTAAACTCCTGCATATTGAGGAGGTTTAAGACCGAGCCCGCGCACCCCGCCTTCGGGTTCATACATCCCACTACCACCCTGGCGATCCTGGCCTGTACAATCGCACCGGCGCACATCTGACAGGGTTCCAGCGTCACATAGAGAGTACACTCTTCCAGCCTCCAGTCTCCTGTCTTTCTGCTCGCTTTTTTGATCGCGGAAATCTCCGCATGAGCCAGAGGATTTTTATCCGTATTCCTTCGATTATATCCTCTTCCAATGATCCTGCCACCGCAGACAATCACGCAGCCTATCGGCGTCTCATCCAGATCATAAGCCTTTTTCGCCTGCTTTAACGCTTCCCTCATATATTTTTCATCGTTTTTTTTCTGCTCTTCTATTTTCTGTTCTTCACAGTATTCTGATTTCTTCACGACTCAACTTTCCTTTCACTCCCTGTTCTTTTTCTCTTTTTGCCGGAATAGACTGAAATGAAAAGAGACAAGACCAGAAGGAATGGTATTCTATGAATCCAGGTACATTTTATCTATATGAATATGAAAACAAAAAGCGCACAAGAAACGTGGGATTTATCCGTGTCTCCCGCCACTACCGGTCCTGTATCCTCCAGATCAACGCCCGAGGAATCCCAGCGCCAAACGGAACACAGGCTGAACTGTACGCCTTTTTCAGGGATGATGATCATATTCATCTGACCGCTGCCAGAATTGCCGCACTCAACTGTTTTCGCGGAAATATCTCCGCCCGTCTTCCGGTCGCCGAAGCTTCTTTCCCCGAAGGCCGTCCTCTTCTCACTATCGATGGCTTTCTCCTGAAGCTTCCGGGCGAAAGAAACGGACGCTTCTGGATGGCGTCCGCTTTCTTCTTTGACGCGGATATCCGCCTGATGCATCCGCCGTCATCAGGTGAAGCTTCTGCGCCTTCGGAAGTCCCCCATAAGCTCCCGGAGCAGACTCCGCTCCGGCACTCCGGCGAAATCCAGGCTGCCGAGAAAACATTATGCGCGCCCGTGGAATCCCCGGATGAGCCACTGGATGAATCATCCGAAGAGTCGTTCGGAGAGCCTTCTGAAGAACTACCCGAAGAGTCGTTCGGAGAGCCATCTGAAGTGCCGCCCGTAGAGCCATCCGGGGATCCATCTGAAGAACCACCCGAAGAGTCGTCTGGAGAGCCATTTGAAGAACCGCCCAGGGGCACGTCTGAAGCTTCACCGGAAAGCCCGGAGAAGAAAGACGGCGCCCCCCGATCCGCCCGAAAAATCCGGCGGGAAGATCTTTCCCTTCTTCCCAGAAAGTTCTGGCCGCTGGCCAGCAACAGTTTCCTGCTTCACGGATATCACTGTTATGGCCACCTGCTCCTGGCGGAAGAAAACGGGCGGCTTTGGCTCGGCGTCCCCGGCATCTACGATGCCCGGGAGGCAAGAGCAGCAGATCTCTTCGGCTTTCCCCGTTTCACACGTGCCTACGCGCCGGATCTTGGGCTGGCCGAAGAGGAGCGCAGCGACAGCAATGATTTCGGCCACTGGTGCCGCTGTGTCGGGCCGGCAGTCCGGCAGTCCAGCAGACAGTAAAACCGCCGCCCGGGTCAGACATTTTGTGTCCCGGGCGGCTTCTTATATGTGCCTCCGCTCTCTACAGCATCCCGTTCATCTCCTGATAAAGCCGTTTGGCATAGCTGTCCGTCATCCCGCACACATAGTCTGTCACCAAAAGAAGTCTGAGATAGAGTCTTTCGCTCTCGCTCTTCCCCTCAGCCTGCAGTTTATACGCATTCTTATAATTATCAGATATGAAGGAAACCACGCGGCTATCAATCGTATCCTGGGCCACATCCGTATCGTAATACAGCACTGCGTGAACCAGCCTGTCCATCAGATAGTCCAGAATCGTTGATTCTGCCACTTCCATTTTATAGATCGCCATAGAAGAAAAGACATAACGGAACGCCATATCCCCCAGCAGATCCATCAGCTTCTCTCCGAAAGTTCCGCAGAACAAGTCGTGTTCATAGGTTCCCAACATTATCTGGTCATAATTTGACGTAAATCCATAAGTGGCACAGCTCATCAGGAATCCCTGGGCGCTCACGATCCAGTTCTTAACCGCATAGGATTCCGGATTGCTCACTCCCTTCTCCCTGCCGCGCCTGTGGAGCTGCCGAAGTTTATAGAGGGGACGGAACTTAAGCTCCTGCGCATCCCCTGCCATCTTCTGCATCTCTTCCTCCAGCGGAGCGAGTTCTCTCTCCAGCATGTAATATGAGATAAATCCTTTCACAAAGGCGTCCTCAATGTCCGCTGTCTTATAGGCAAGGTCATCCGCCGCCTCCAGTATATAGGTAAGCGGATGACGGTTATTTCCGGCTCCGGTTGTCTCTGTCACATCTCGGAATATCTTCTCATCCGCCAGATAGTATCCCATCTTCTTATCCTTAATATTCGCACTGCTCTCATCTATCTGCAGGGAAGAAACTGGATATTTAATGATTGTATTAAGGAGCGCATAGGTCAGATTCATCCCGTGCTCGTCCACAAGGTAATGGAGACGCGTCACAAGCCGCAGCGCCTGCGCATTTCCCTCGAAATGATAGAGATCCTGCTTCATCTGTCCGGACAAAAGCGCTTCCACCGGCTGTCCTTTAAATGACATCGCCGGCAGATTCCGGCCGAACCACTCCCGGATCGCGATCTCTCCGAAATGCCCGAAGGGGGGATTGCCGATATCGTGTATCAGCCCCGCGCACTCCAGAATATGGGAAATATCCTCTTTCATCCGTGGTGTAAAGCCTGAATTGCGTCTGTATTTCAGAATATTTTCACCGATATTCTGTCCCAGTGACTTCCCGAGGGAGGCGACCTCCAGTGAATGCGTCAGACGGGTCCGGATGAAGTCACTCTTATCGAGAGGAAAGACCTGAGTCTTATCCTGAAGCCTCCGGAAAGACGCGCTTCCGATAATCCTGTGATAATCCTTCTCAAATTCGCTCCTTAAATCAGCCGCTTTCTGACGGTTTGCACTCTCCCTCTCACGCTTCCGGGACAGCAGTCTGTTCCACTCCATTTTCTCTGCTCCCTGTTCCGCTCTGCCCGTTCATGCTCAGTCAAGATAGATGGGCGGCTCATAGGCTTTGCCGAGCAGAGCCTTCTTGCGCTCCTGCAGCCCGAGAAACGCCCACTCTGTCATGTCTGTCCACTTATGAATTGTGCGGTCATAAACCTGCACATAACCGATCCGTGTGGGGTGCATCCTCACACTGTTGGACTGGTATTCCCGTCCTGTATACGGATTCATCTCACCGACCGCAGCATCCTCTTCAGCATCCTTGTGCGGGATCACCGGTTCGAAATCATCTTCATCCTGCCGCTCTTCCATGCTGTGGGAAGCCTCCTGCCCGATGGCAGAAGAGACTTTCTCCTCGTCCCCGGAGTCCCCATGCAAAGTATTATCCGGCTTCTCTGCCGCATGCAGGTCATCAGCGGCATTATAGAAAGCCGGCTGCGGCTCACTGTAAGGAATTTCGTCTAATCCGGCATCAGAAACCGCCTTTTCTGATTTCATTTTTTCCTTTTCCGCCTCTGTTTTTTCAGTCTCTTTTTCTTCCCCGCGTTTTTTGCGCAGGAAAAATCCTCCTGAGAGGATCCCTTCCCGCTTCGGCTTTTCCAGCTCTTTCTTAATCTCCTCTATGGGCTCTCCCGCCTTTGCGCTTTCTTCCAGCGCTTCCAGCTCTCTGTGCATGTCATAGAGTTCGCCGATCGTCATATCGCGCTCATCCGATTCTTCGGTATAAGCAGTCTCTTCCGCAAGGATCATACTCTCCGGCTTCTTCGCCAGGTCTGCTCTTTCCTGGTCAGTCATCCGCTCCACAGCCTCGGTGCGGGCAGCCGCGGCCTTCTCCAGGGACGCTGTGCTGCGCGGCTGCGCCTGGGTGTCCGCGGACATAATGCTCAGATAGAAGGGGCATTCAAGAATCGCCGCGATCATCCTCATATCCTGCTCCTGAAAATTATCTCTTCCAAGGCGCTGTGTCAGATTCTGTCTTGACATCTTTTTGCCCGTTTTTTCCTCAATCAGTTCCGCAAGCTGCTTAATTGTCATTCCCTTTCTTCCGAGAATGATTTTGACCTGTTCCCCAAATGTTAAATCTTCCATCATGCTCCTCCTTATGTATATTTATACTCGCTTTTGTTACTCACCCAGATATTCCTCCAGTGTAACCCCCTGCTCCGTGATTTCCTTTGCTGCGGCTTTTCCCACATAACGGTAATGCCACGGCTCATATATAATCCCTGTTATATCTGCCTTTTCCTGTGGATAGCGCAGAATGAAACCATATTCCCAGCAGTGCTCCATCAGCCACTTCTGTTCGTCTGTATCCCCCTGCCGGTCATCCAGGGCCTCATACTCCGAGGCTATAATATCCACAGCCAGTCCTGTGGCGTGCTCGCTGGTTCCGGGCACAGCCACCGACTTCCTTGTCTCATCATATGCAGAAAGAGGGGAATACCCCTGGTTAATCCAGTCCCTCATTGTCGCATCAAACACATCCCTCTGCTGTTCATATGACCGGTAAGCGGAAGCCACATACATGCTGAGCCCTTCTGCCGCCCCATCCGCAAGCATCTGCTCAAGGTCTGCCGCAATCCGTGAGTCAACAGACCGCTCACTCTCCACCTCTATCATCTCAGCCGGAACGTAGGAGGTGTCCGCCATGGGATGTGATTCATTCACAAGGGCAAGGGCCCATCCCTCTTCATTTCCTGCCAGAAGATCCGTATTATTATTCACCGCCCCCCTCTTGGCGGCCTCCTGCTGCAGCGATTCATTTTCATTTGTAAGAGTCTGGACTCTCGCTGCATATGTCTCTTCTTTGTTCGAAATAATACCATTTGCAATCAGCACAGTAAATAAAATTCCCGCCACTGCCCCCATAATAATGCCGAGCAGAAACATCTTTTTCATTCTTTGACTGACGCTTACTCTTCTCATAATCTAAACTCCATATTCAGTTCCGCATCAATCCTGCAGTCTGTGGAACACACTGCCATCCGATACGGGATTTCCGCCTTTCTGTACTCCATATAATAATAAGATTCCGGGAACTCGTCCGGCTGACGGATAAGAACAGGTGGAGTTCCCAGCCGGATCTGAAACGAATCTGCCGGCAGCGCCATGCCTTTTCCTGTAGCCTTCATAAAACTTTCTTTGAGTACCCAATATCTGTAAAACTGTTCTGCTCTTTCTTCCTCTGTCTTTTCCCGCATGATTACATCATATTCTTCCGGGCAGAAGAAACGCTTTGCGATATTTTCTTTTAATTCACCAACCGCTTCCAGATCACAGCCCACACGGACACTTTCCCCGTCAAGTTCCGCGGCGCACATAGCATAGGTGCCCGAATGCGAAAGGTTAAATGATGCATCCTCCGGAAGCGCGTATTCGGACCGGATTTTCTCCCACAGAATCCATGCGCCTGCGCTCTGCGCTCTCATAATATCAGAGCGGAGCCCGTCTGCCTTCTCCTTCCTGAAGTCAGGGAGCCGCTCATAATATTTCCGGTAGCATTCCGGCCGGACAAGCGGCGAGACATCCGCAATCCATGCTCTTACCATATCTATTTCCTCAGGTAACGGACTTCAAACGTCTCGATCTTAATCGGCTTATTAAACAGCGTACCCTGCGCATAGTCACATCCCAGCTCCTGCAGCACATTGAGCTGATCCTGCGTCTCCACACCTGCCGCCTGGACAGACGCGCCGAGCTGACGGCAGATGTCAATGACAGCCTGCGCCACAATCCGGCTCCTGGTATTCCCCACAATGTTGGTAATCAGGCTCTTGTCCAGCTTCAGGCCGTCGAACTCCATAAGAGAGAGTATGGAAAAGCTGGAATCTTTCGCGCCGAAATGATCCAGAATCACTCTGACATTCCCTTTTCTGATCTTACTGCTCGTCTCTGCCAGCATTTCCTGATTCATATCGTTTCCGGACTCAGACACCTCTACTTCAAGGTATTCACACCGCACATGATATTTTTCTATCAGATGAAGCATCTTATCCGCGACGCTTTCCTGGCGCAGGGTCGCCCCCGCAAAGTTTACAGAAATCGGAATCATCGGCAGATTCTCGATCTCCCAGCGATGCAGCGTCCTGCACACCTCCTCAAACACATAGAGATCCAGATAATGTGAGAGCTTTGTCTCTTCCAGAAGATTGATATATCTTCCCGGATCCACAATCCCCAGATCTTTGTGATGATAGCGGACTACCGCCTCCGCACCGGCGATCTCCTCTGTCCGGACATCCATCTTGGGGACCAGACAGACAATGAAATTCCTGTGCTCCAGGTCATCAAGAAGATCCTGCTTAATTATAGGCTCATGATGACCTTTTTTGAGATTTTTATAGTATTTTTTCTTTTCCTCACGCATCATCACTTCTGCACTTGTAACCAGCTTGTCCGCGTCTATGTCTACTTTTTCCCATGCATACCCCATGGACACCAGGCCAAGGCTGATATTATCCAGCTTTGTATGCGCCCCGTAAATCTGTTTTGTAAAGTCTTCGTAGGACGCATTCTCCACGAGCACAAGGTATTCATCACCTGTCAGCCGGTACACATCACCTCCGCGGAAATACTCTTCCAGTACCTCCCCCACGCGGATTACAACCTCGTCCCCGTAATCCCGTCCAAATTCCTTATTAAAATTTTTGAGGCCATTGATGTCTATAGACAGCGCACCCAGAGACTTCAGCTCCGACACTGATATATTATCAAAATAATTCACCAGACTGTTCCGGTTCAAAAGGCCGGTCAGATCATCATGATAACTGAGGTACTCCTGCTGCTTCTGCATTTTCTGCAGCGCTATTGCCTGCGGAATATACGGAAGGAGTGCCCTCATCAAATCAAGCGTACATCCCCCTCTGTGCACGCCCACAACCGCCAGAACCGCCGTCGTATCCTCGCTGATCTGCCGGAATACACTGTAACTGTCAGACGTTGTATCCGTAATCTCCTCTTTCATCCATTTGGGCTGCTGATCCTCCGGAAGAAGCTTCAGCCGGTCGCGCTGCCATTCAACATTCTCAGCGCACCACTCGTAGATGGTCTCAATATCCCCCTGCTCTTTCTCAATATAATAGGCATACTCTGAGTCGTAGTAATCCCGTACTGCGCTCAGCACATCGTTCATAATTTCCACAAGTGAACGTGGTTTATAGCTATCACTCATACATTTTCTCCCCTGCACGTAAAATCACACATCAAAAAACGTTTCCCGTTTTTTAGATCTCCCACCAAGAAACTTTATTGTTTCATATGTTCACCCTCATCAGAAAGGGCAACTATTAATATTGTAGTATACATAATCTCGAATTGCAAGACGAAAAGCTTTCGGCAACTATAAAGTTCAATAACACCTTTCGCAAAACAGTCCGAAAACAGGGAATATTTCTGGTACGTACTCTGCAGGGATACAGATAACCCGCGCTTTTCTAGATTCATTTTGAATCTTTTCAAATCGTCTGTTTTATGTTATGCTGTAAATATCGAATACGGAAAAGAATCTGAAACATGAAAAAGAGCATGATTGAAAGGTCAAAAAGGAGGATACCGACATGGCTGTATCAGAAAACATCCGGAACTGCCGGAAGGAAGCCGGACTTACACAGAAGGAACTTGCCAGGAGATGTAATCTTGCGGAAATTACCATCCGTCAGTACGAGACCGGAAAGCGGGAACCGCGCAGAGGGCAGATTGAAAAAATAGCGGACGCGCTCGGTGTGCCGCCTGCAGAACTGATCGTTGGATACTCTGAACGCGAGGAGCTGCTCCGCCGCCACAGGCAGCGCATGCAGTCGTTTCATGACGCCCTTGAGTCCGGTAAATCCGGCCCTGCGATTCAGACAGATCTGCTGATTATGGGCGAGCTTCTTGTAGAAATCATGAGGGATCAGGAGGACATCCCCCTAAGCCGTCCCGGGATTTTCCGCGGCCCCTATCCCAGCGGCGCGCCTGCGATCTGCATCGATACGGCTGCCCGGCTCGGATGCCGGACTTCGCTGATCGGAAGTGTGGGAAATGACGATTTCGGAGAGCTGCTCCTGAGCAGATTAACATCCGATGGAGTGGACTGCTCTTATGTCGCCAGAAGCAGAGAGTACGCAACCGGCTGCGCATTTGTCACCTATTTTAAGGACGGCTCGAGAAAATTTCTCTTCCACATGGAAGCAGCTGCCACAGCCGGGCTTCCTCCGCTTTCCCTCTTCCGGGAGATAAAATATATGCATGTCATGGGCTGCTCCCTGATGGCCGATTCAAGATTGGCTGATGAAATTCTAACGGCAGTTAAGTACCTCTCGGCCAGAGGAACCAAGATCTCTTTCGATCCTAATATCAGAAAGGAACTTTTCCAGAATCCGGATAATCAGGCTGCATTCCGGGACATGCTTGCGCACACCAGCATCTATCTGCCCGGGAAAGAGGAGCTGCTTCTGACCACAGACGCCTCTTCCTTGGAGGAAGCGGTCCGCATCTGCTTTGAGAATCCGGTTCTTGAGCTTCTGGTACTAAAAGACGGTGCCCGGGGAAGCATCCTCTATGAACGGGTTCAGGAAAGTCCGGTGCTGAGATCTGTAAAAGTCGGCGTCTGCAAAGTTGAGCAGAAAGACCCGACCGGAGCCGGGGACTGCTTTGACGGAGCATTCCTGGCCGGACTAATCCAGGGGCAGGCACCGGAAGAGGCCGCCCGGATGGGAGCGGCGGCCGGAGCTCTCAACGCCATGGAATTCGGCCCCATGGAAGGGAAGATCAGCCCGAAGACCATTGAGGAAATGTCCGCGTCATTATCTCCTTATTCCGAGGATGCTTAGGAAAAAGCGATTCCCCCGCAGTCCTGCCAAAGCACTCTTTAAAACAGGCCTTTAAGAGCCGGATACAGCCTGCGGAACTTCTGGTACCGTTCCTCGTATTTTCCTACGAGGGATGGTATCGGCTCTTCTGTCCCGGTTACCTTTACAAGTTTTTTTGCCGCATCTTCTACAGATGGATAGACTCCGCATCCGACCGCCGCCAGAATCGCAGCGCCGTACCCTGGTCCTTCCTCGCTCTCAATCAGATCCACCTTCATGTTCATTACATTGGCAATGATCTTCCGCCACAACGGACTCTTTGCGCCTCCGCCGCAGATCTTGGTCCTCTCAGGCGCGGCTCCAATGCTCCGCGCCACTTCCAGAGAATCTCTCAGGCCGAACGCCACCCCCTCCAGTACGGCAAGAGTCATGTCCTCACGCGTTGTATCCATACTCATCCCGATAAACGCGGCTCTCGCATCCGGATCGTTGTGGGGAGATCTTTCTCCCATTAAATAGGGAAGATAGAATACCCTGTTTTCTCCAAGTCCGCTGATTCTTGACTGCTCCGCGATATAATCCGTTGTCTTCAATATCTCATCCATCCACCATTTATTGCAGGATGCGGCGCTTAACATACATCCCATGAGGTGATAATGTCCGTCCGCATGCGCAAACGAATGAAGCGCATTATGCTTGTCCACTCCGAAGTCTTTCCTTGAGATAAAAAGTGTTCCCGAAGTTCCAAGAGATATATTACATTCGCCATCCCCTACTGTGGCTGTTCCGACTGCCGCGGCGGCATTATCGCCTGCCCCGGCGATCACTTTCACGTCTGCCGGAAGCTGCAGTTCTTGTGCAATCTCTTCCTTTAATATCCCAACCTGTTCCCAGCTTTCATACAGCTTCGGAAGCTGCTCCCTTCTGATTCCACAGATCTTGAGCATTTCCTCTGACCATTCCTTATGCTCCACATCCAGAAGAAGCATGCCGGAAGCGTCTGAATAATCCGTGGAGGAAACGCCGGTCAGACTGTAGACCAGATAATCTTTGGGCAGCATAATCTTACGAACCCGGGCAAAATTCTCCGGTTCATTTTTGCGCATCCATAAAATTTTCGGTGCCGTAAAACCGGCAAATGCGATATTGGCCGTATAGCGAGAAAGTTTTTCCTTTCCAATCACAGTATTCAAATACTCTGTTTCTTCTCCCGTCCTGCCGTCATTCCAAAGGATTGCCGGACGGATCACCTGATCCTCCTCATCCAGCGTTACCAAGCCGTGCATCTGGCCCGCGAAACTGATTCCTTTCACCTGACTTTTATCACACTCTGCCGTCAGCTCTTTTATTCCTTCTATAGTTTTCTCAAACCAGTCCTGCGGATTCTGTTCAGACCACCCGGGATGTGGAAAAGAGATAGGATAATCTTTAGATACAACTTTATAAATCCTTCCATTTTCATCCATAAGCAAAAGCTTAACGGCGGATGTACCGAGATCTACTCCGATAAACAGCATATTCTCCTCCTTCCGGGACGTAGTAAAATCAAGATTCACTACGTCCCTTTTTACAATTCACCCTGTCCCTTTTTTTATTTTTCACTACAATTTACGTAATTATCTCGCCAAATCTCATATTTATCAACATCAAAATGACCATATCTACATTTGGGACAGGGCTATTTTCATTCCGGGACGTAGTAAAATTCGATTTTACTACGTCCCGGAATACGGATTTTCAGTCGGATAACGTACTCCCCGCGGCTGGTTATACCCGATCTCCCCCACCGGAACCCCGATATACTTAAACACTTCAAACAGCTCCTTCCCGAAATGTCCGAACGCCACCGCCCCGTGATGCGGGAAGTTTTTCTCAATCAGCACATGCCGGTAAAAACGTCCCATCTCCGGAATCGCGAATACCCCTATCGAGCCGAAAGATTTTGTCGCCACCGGAAGGACCTCTCCCTGGGCCACATATGCTCTCAGCTTATTATCCGCCGTACTCTGCAGGCGGTAGAACGTAATATCTCCAGGTACAATATCTCCCTCCAAAGTTCCCTGAGTCACTTCTTCCGGAAGGCTTCTCGCCATGATCATCTGATATCCCATCTCGCAGAAAGAAAGCTTGCCGGATGCAGTGTTCCCGCAGTGGAATCCCATAAATGTATCTTTCTGTGTATAAGGGAATTTCCCTTCTATACTCTCCTTATACATATCTGCCGGCACCGTATTGTTAATGTCCAGAAGTGTTACTGTATCCCGGCTTACCACCGTTCCGATGAACTCGCTTAAAGCTCCGTAAATGTCCACCTCGCAGGAAACCGGGATGCCCTGCGCAGTCAGACGGCTGTTTACATAGCAGGGAACAAATCCGAACTGGGTCTGGAATGCCGGCCAGCACTTCCCTGCAATAGCCACATATTTGCGATATCCTCTGTGTTCTTCCACCCAGTCTTTCAGCGTCAGTTCGTACTGAGCCAGCTTACTTAATATCTCCGGTTTTTTATTTCCTGCTCCCAGCTCTTCTTCCATCTCTTTTACGACTGCCGGAATCCTCTCATCTCCCGCATGCTTATGAAACGCCTCGAAAAGGTCGAGTTCCGAATTTTCTTCTATCTCCACCCCGATATTATAAAGCTGCTGGATCGGGGCATTGCACGCCAGGAAATTAAGCGGCCGTGGACCGAAGCTGATAATCTTAAGGCTGTTTAATCCTACTACTGCTCTTGCAATAGGCTCGAATTCATGGATCATATCCGCGCATTCTTCGGCTGTCCCCACCGGATATTCTGGAATATACGCCTTTACACCCCTCAGTTTCAGATTATAGCTGGCGTTCAGCATCCCGCAGTATGCGTCTCCGCGTCCCTGTACGAGGTCATTCTGAGTCTCTTCCGCCGCAGCAATAAACATCTTCGGCCCGTCAAAATGTTTTGCAAGCAGTGTCTCCGAGATCTCCGGCCCGAAGTTCCCAAGGTAGACTACCAGCGCGTTGCAGCCCGCCTTTTTCACATCCTCCAGCGCCTGCACCATATGAATCTCACTTTCCACAATACATACCGGACACTCATAAACTGTTCCTTCTCCATATTTCTTTGTATAAGCCTCTATAACCGCCTTTCTCCTGTTCACAGACAGGCTCTCAGGGAAGCAGTCTCTACTCACAGCCACAACTCCGATTTTTAACTCAGGTATATTATTCATATTCTCTTCCTCACTTTCTACTTTTTTATACACTCAGATTTTCGCCCTGCAGTCCGCAGAATGCCCCTTCAATCCCGGCCTCCTCGTGAGCGATCAACCACTTATTCACTGCAGTCAGAAGTCTTTCCTCTCCTTCCTTTGCAAGTTCAAACGTCAACGGCTCATTGGTTCCCCGCGGAAGTACGATCACACAGCGGAATCCGCCTTCTTTTGCAGAGCACGGCGCATAATGAAGTGTTGTGGCGTAGAGTTCCACAGCTGTACCTGCGGGAACGTAAAACGCTTCTACCCTGGACGTATCATACACATCCCCCTCTTCTATGTCCTGCTGGCTTCCAAGCAGCAGAATCAGATCCGTAACCGCAATGTCAATCTCTGAACTTCTGTGATATTCCAGAGCATTTAACTTATGGTTGTCCCCATTGCAGTACCCGATCTGAACCGGCAGGCCTCCGAATCCTTTTCTGCAGATTTCCTCCGCTTCAGGAAGCGCCTCCAGCTCCTCAACTGACGGTACATAAACAACATCCTCCGGCAGGGGAGTATGTTCCATCTCTTTTAGAACTTTCTCGTAAGAAAGTTCGGTAAGCACTCTCCCATATCTGCCGAAGGATGTTTCTGTCAGCTTTGCAATATTCATTTTCTGACCTCCTCTCTACAGTCGGTCCATGGCATTCAAACGCCGCAATATATGCTTACTGCGGCCCACGCAGCCGAACTGCTATAGCAAATCTATTATCTGAGGTCATTTTATCAACATAAAACTACATTTTCGACCTAATTATCTACCTTTTAATGGTCATTTCTTGTCTTTTTCTTTTTTATACTCCCTTGGAAGCATCCCGTATTTCTTCCGAAATGCCCTGGCAAACGCCCTGCTCCCTGGGAATCCGTTTCGTATCGCAGTCTCCGTGACACTGTATTTCCCACTCTCAAGATCCTTCACCGCAAACCCAAGCCGGATACTCTGGACATGATCCTTAAAACTGATTCCCGCGTACTTCCGAAACATACGCGACAAATAAGCCGGTGAATATCCGAAAATTCCCGCCATTTTCTCCAGACTCAAATCTTCCGTATAATTCTCCTTCATATAGGATGTAATCGCCGAGAGCCGCGTCATATTCCGATTTCTCCTGACCGATTCCTGATCCACTTCCGTCAGCCTGTAGTCCTTCACCAGGTAATACATGATATAATAAAAAATACTTTTCATCTTCATATCATATCCGCACGGCTTTTCTGTATAAGTCTGGTATAGATCTCTGACCAGCTCCATGAACCGCTCGTCCCGGCGCCCCGGCTCGTGGGTAAACCAGATAAACTGCTCCCCGGTAAAATAATTTTCAAACAGTTTCAAAGGGATCTGAAGCACAACAGTCTCATTGGGAATCGGTGAATCTATCGCGTGAATCTCGTTGGAATTCACAATCATAAACTCTCCCGGTGTCAGATGCCACAGTCTGTCATCAATATGAAATTCAAGTTCGCCGCCGCATACAGCAAAGATCTCTACAGAGCGGTGCCAGTGCCTGTCTCTGTAGTAATTCCCGTCCTTTCCCTCAAATAGAAAAAGCTTGAAGGGGAAGCCCTCTTCCGGGACAATGAGTTCATGTGAATAATTCATGGTTCTTTCCTCTCTTATGTCCCTTATTATAATAGAGCTTTTTTACAATCGTCAACAGACCGCGGCCAAGTATCAGCCGCCGGATTCTTATGCAAGCATAAGCAAAATACCCCGATGCAGGCATACGGGGCATTAAACTGGCAGCAATGCCAGCATGTCCGCTTGGCTCGTTGCCCGCGGGAATAAAGCTGTCTCCTGCCAGTACACTATAAAGTGTACGGTTCCCCCGGGGCCATAACGTGAAGCCGGTCCGGATTTACAATCCGCTTCCTCAGTTCTTCCGGATCTCCATTAAATTCCGCCATGCCGGGGGCGTCCACACATCCCCAGTGTATCGGAATCAATGCTGCGTCCGGGTATGCCCTGCACAAAGTCACAGCGCCTTCCAGCCCGATATGCCACCGGCTGTCTGAGAAGTCCAGCAGAATCACATCAGGGGCAGGCATGTGCAGCTGCTCTTCCATAAGTCTCGAATCCCCAGGCATCCAGATCGATCCATCCGCGGTTTTCAGATAGAATCCACAGTAATCCTCCTGCCGGAAAAAGCGGGTTGCATGTTTTTTACTCTCATTCTGCCATGCATGATCCGCAGGCGTCAGGGTAACGAGAACATCTCCCACCCGGAAATCATCTCCAATATCGTAGCCCGCCGCAGGAATTCCCGCTTCCTTAAGAAGCCCGGCCACATAATGCGGTCCGCAGAACTGTCCGCATTTTTCCTTAATTTTTCTGCATGTCACTCTGCTCAAATGATCATTATCGCAGTGTGTAATAAGCACTGCGGACAGTTCTCCGGTTTCCTCCGGTGTAAGCGGAGCTTCTACCAGAAGAGGCATATCAAATCCCTCAAGCAGCGGATCTATCATGATGCAGACTCCCCGTGAGTTGATCATCGCTCCGCCGTTTCCGAGCCAGTAAACGGCAGTATCAGGCCTGGGGCCAAATGCATCCGCAGAGATCTTCACAGGATTCGGAGCTTTTTTCTGGTTATATGTATTCTCTTCCCGCATTTTCTTCCATCCTTCCTTCATATGCACTTAAGTGTTCCTCAGATCTGGCAGAACCCCGGGCCATATCCCGCAGGCCAATCTTGAATCCCGCCGCTCTCCAGATCATTTTGCAGTTCTCTACAGTTCCAATACCCTGTATCCATAGGGAACCGGATTTTCCTTCCGTTTAAATACCGCTCTCCTTACTTTCCACCGATCGCTCTTTTCCAGCTCCAGTGTAAAAATCTCATTGTAAAACTGGGAGAACTTATTCTGAGAACCCCGGTGTTTATTTCCGGTATCCGCCGGATAAAGACGCAGCGCATGAACGACAGCATGTGTATCATCCGCGAACTCTGTCCGGTCGATATGAACGCTGTACTGATTCTGGCTGTAATACTGTTTATCCTCCGCCATAAATGCGGCCGTTTCGGAGATATTCGTCATACCGTAAGAATCTCCGTCCACACCGGCCCTTGTAATCTGGATATCAGGAGAAACATTCTCCATAAACAATGCCTCATCCTCTGTATCCAGCGCCCAGAAAAAGCGGTAAACAGTTTCTTCCGGAGATATCACGGAATCCGCGCCTGCCCGCAGCTCTTCCCCTGTGATCTGACGCTTCCTCTCCCCCGGCGCCAGCCAGCTTCCCCGGGTAAGATATGTATTTCCCGCAAGATATTCAAGATCAAAAGCCGCCTCTTCCGGCGCGTCTTCTTTCCAGTTATATACAAATCTGTACTTTCCTCCGAACACAAGCGGGAACAGCTCCTGGTTTTCATCTATGGCATACAGATGGTGTACTGTCGCGAAGAGAACCGTCCGGTCTCCCCTGGGCACTTCCATACAGTTTGTAATTGTGCTGAATCTCACATTAAAATCAGGCGTGATCGACATGGTCCGATTAAAGCCGGATACTGTCGTATCCTCCCCCAGCATATTCATTTTAATCTTTAAATTCTGTAGCTGTCCAGCCTCTTCTCCTGCCTTTTCATACATTAATGAAGTTAAAAAATCTCTGAAAAATGACTTACACGACCGCATCCCTCTCACCTCCCCGCAGATATTCATGATACTCAAGACACTCGTCTTCTACCGGGATCTGTTCCGAGACCGGTTCGATTCTGTACTTGTACATTTTCCACTCCCCGTTTATCTTTTTTGCATAAATAAAGTGCAGAGCCGTGGAAAACACAGAATGTACATTGTCTCGGGTCAGCGTCCGGTTTTTCAGGCGGTGCTCTTCTCCTCTCGGCATATATGCCACCGCCGTATCTCCGTTAATCTCTATATTCTTCATCCTGCACGCGTGCATCATTCTCGCTTCTTTATGGTACTTATCCCTAAGGAAGTCGCTGACGCTTCTATGCCGGAAGAAGTCTCCGCTTTCCAGCGGCATCGTCCAGTAATCCTTCCTGTGGGCAGAGCCGTTGATCATGAAATCATCTGTCACAAAAGTCTGCAGAAAATAGAAATCCCCATGGTCAAAAGCGAACGCATACTTATACATCAGTTCAAAAATCTGTTCCTCATCTGTCTGAGGCTCACAGTCATCCGGAATTACCAGCCACGGATTGTCCAGCTCCGCATTTATCATTGGCTCGTGCCCGGAATATTTCGCATAATCCATCAGCCTCCAATGCCCTCTTACGAAAAGGTTATTTCCTTTTTCGTAGCAGAGATCAAATCTGACGCGGCTGAGTTTCCAGACTCCATTCTCGCATACAAAGCTGCTGCAGAACTCTCCGCCGAACTGAAACGGCCAGAGCTGTTCTCCATCGTCTATTCCTCGCATAAACTGCACATAAGCGAGCTGCTGCCCTTTTCCCTCCTTACTGCGCGCCGTAAAGTTCCAGACTGTTGCTCTGGATATATTGGTTTCAGGACCGGGCCATTTCAATTTGCTCTGCATCTCTGCAATTCCTGCCAGATGTCCCACCGTGCTGAAATCAGCCCGGCAGTCCTGTGTACAGATCTCAGACAGACACTCAAATCGGTCCTCCCGCAGCGCCTCTATAAATCTTAAGAACACTCTGTGCATGGCCTTCCGGTTTTCTCCTGAACAGAACTGTTCATATCTTTCATCCATTGTCTTTTCTCCCTGCCTTTCCCGCAAAATCCCCCTATTCCAGCACTTCGCCATTGGAAGCAATTACTTTTTTATACCAATAATAGCTGTCCTTTGGATACCGCTCCATCGTTCCTGTTCCATCGTCATTTTTATCTACGTAGATAAATCCATACCTCTTTTTCATCTCGCCGGTTCCGGCGCTGACCAGGTCAATGCATCCCCATGGTGTGTATCCCATCAGATCTACTCCGTCTTCTTCTACTGCCAGTTTTATCTGTTCAATATGCGCTCTGAGATAGTCGATTCTGTATGGATCATGGACGCTCCCGTCCTTTTCGAGAACGTCATTTGCTCCCAGCCCGTTTTCCACGATAAACAGCGGCTTCTGATATCTGTCGTACAGTGTATTCAGCGCAATCCGAAGCCCCACAGGATCAATCTGCCATCCCCATTCGCTTTTTTGCAGATAAGGATTGCGTATGCCCCCGGTCATATTTCCTTCTGCCCGTGCCCGGTTCTTTTCCACACTGGACACATTTGTCTGATAATAGCTGAACCCGATAAAGTCCACGCATCCCTCTCTGAGGATCTTTGGATCTTCATTTTCCATTACAGGAGCGGCAGATTCCCGTTTCCAGAATTTTTTCGCTTTGCTGCTGTAGGCGCCTCTCACCTGGACGTCCGCATAATAATAATGTACGTCCATATCCCTCATTTGCTGCAGGACATTTTCCGGCCTGCAGTTTTCCGGATAGCTGAGAGGATACGCCATCATCATACCAATCTGAAAAGACGGGTTTATCATATGCCCCAGATGAACCACTTTAGCGCTGGCCACCAGCATGTGATGCACCGCCTGATATACCTGCGGCTTTGTTAAATCCCGCAGTCCTGATCCCGTCTCCGGGTGAAAGGACATAAAGTTGATCTCATTAAAAGTCAGCCAATATTTCACTTTATTCCGATATCTTTTAAACACTGTCTCACAATACCGGATAAAAAAATCAATCGTTTTCCGGTTCAGCCAGGATCCGTATTTTTTCACAAGATTATACGGCATTTCAAAATGCGAAAGCGTCACCACAGGCTGTATCCCCCATTTGAGACACTCATCAAACACACTGTCATAGAAGGCCAGCCCCTGTTCATTTGGCTGCTCTTCATCCCCCTGTGGGAAAATCCTTGTCCATGCTATACTCATGCGGAAGCATTTGAACCCCATCTCCCCCAGAAGGCGGATATCATCCTTATAATGGTGATAAAAGTCGGACGCCTCGTGACTGGGATATTCAAACCCGGGCAAAACCCCGTCCGTATAAACACGCTTCTGCGTAAGCGAGCCTCTGGTCATGCAGTCTGCCGTAGAAATGCCCTTTCCGCCTTCTCTCCATGCGCCTTCTATCTGGTTGGCGGCCACAGCGCCGCCCCATAAAAAATCAACCTTCATTTTCCTTCGCCTTTTCCTCTTCCTGTCTGCATGTATTTCTGTCAAACGCTTTTACAAACGGATACCAGATCACGAGATCAATCAAAATCAAAAGCAGATTCAGGATCGCCGCTCTTACTGGTGTAGAATTGGACAGCAGCGGATATAAAACCGGCGGCGTAGTCCATGGCAGTACAACACCTGTAGATCGTCCTACGATGTCAAGAGCCATAGCCCCATATGCAAGAATATTATTAACAACAATACTTATAATCATTGGAAGAAACAGCAATGCATTCAACATAACAGGCGCCCCGAATAATACTGGCTCACCAATACCAAACACCGCTGGAACCACAGCCAGTCTTCCCACACTCTTAAGCTGACGGCTTCTGCAGCAAAACGCCATTAAAATTGCCGGAATCAAAAGACATCCTGCCATACCCGGAAGTGTCAGATTAAAAAATTCCTGCGTAATCAAGTGCGGCATTTCCTGTCCGGATGTATAAGCCGCCAGATTATCTGCGCTGGCTGCAAGAAGCAGAGGCTGAAGCAGATTGCCAATCGTACCCGCATGCAGACCGCACCACATCACACAGGCTGCCAGTACGCAGATCAGCATATGCCCGGGCAGAGACAGACCTATATTGGAAATCGGAGCCTGGATAATGGTATAAATAATGTTGTGCAGACATCCAAAGGCTGTGTTTTCAAGAACAGCATTTATCACTCCGGCCACAGCGGCAATGATCAGCCCCGGGATCAGAATCTTAAAACTGTCTTCTACAAATTTCGGCACTGTATCAGGCATACGGATACAGATTTTTTTCTGGATCATCCATTTCACCATTTTGGGTACCAGAACTCCGATAATAAGGGCGCTGAACAAACCGCTCGTCCCCATCCATGTTGTCGGAACCCCATCCCAGCTGCATGGCGTAAACATCAGAAATACAGTGACAGAAATCGGTATACAGGCTACATTTTCCTTCATCTCAAGCATAGTGGCATAAACATAGGTCAGGATTGTCACCACGTAGAGGGAAAACAGCCCCAGCGTAACCAGCTGCAGTTTATCGCAGATCGCTACCAGATATGGAATGCTTGTCACAATTTTCTGCCAGGGTCCCACGTCCAGATAAGCGATCAGACATCCTATAGAACCGATTAAGATCACCGGCATAATCGCCTGCATTGTCTGGCTGATAGCTGAAATAAACTGTACGGACATCAGCTTTTCAGACAGCGGTGTCAGCAATACAGATATCCGGTCAGTAATTCTTTCAAGTACAGATGATTTTGAACTGCTCATAAACTTTTTCTCCTTTCCTCTACTTTTTCTCGATCTCGTTCTTCACATCCTGATAAATCTTTTCTCCATTCAGCATTCCGTAAGCCTGAGTATCAATCACCATAAACGGAACTCCCTTATCCGCATACTCTTTTTCAAATGCCGCTTTCTTAAAACGGATCTGTGGCCCCAGAAGGATAATATCCGCTCCGTCTATCACTTCTCCTACTTTTGAGAAACTGTAGGCATTTACTACTGCTTCTTCTCCTTTTGCGGCTGCCGCTTTCTCAATGCGCTCCGCCAGCATCCCTGTGCTCGCTCCAAACTGACATAACAATACAATATTTAACATACCTTTATCCCCTTTCTTAAAATGTAAAAGTTCAGCCCGCGCCATTCGGAAAACCGCACTGCGTGCTTACTGCGGCTGCGCCGCTGTTTTCCTCATAAACGGGCGCTCAGCTCATGGAGCTGCCTGTTCGAAAAATCATGCGAGCATGATTTTCTCTCTCATACAGCTCCATGGCTGAACTGCTGCCTTAAAATAGCAATTAACTGTTCCGCCATATCTTTTGCGATCTCTGCGTTGGAGAGATGATTTGCCGCATGCACCAGAAGAAAAGTCATAGGCACCGGTTCCTCCTGTCCCTCCGCGGACAATATCTGAAGATGCGCGTCATGCGCGGCGAGATAAGCCTTTTCACTTTCTTTCATCAGCTGATCCGCCTCGTCAAATTTTCCGTCCCTTGCCGCTTCTATAGCTGCGATAGAAGCGCTTTTACTTTCTCCTGCATTTGCAATAATTGTGCAAATTATCATTTCCCATTCCATAAGCATTCCTCCTTTTGTTTTTTGGTTATGCTCAAAGTTTACTCACCCACAGGAGCAAAATCTAGATTCCGTTTTTCACAGCCCCTGTGCAATTCCAATGATTTACGATAATTTTCTTTTTATATATGATAAAAATAGTAAGTTAGAAGGAGTGGAGGAACAGAAGAGCTTATGGATAAACGATTCGATTTACTGGATTTTCTTCTGACACAAAAAAGGACTGTTCCAACCCGAGAACTGCAAAATGTACTTGAGATTTCACGGCGGACAGTCATCAATTATGTCAGTGAAATAAATTCCTTTGAACCAAATACAATTATTTCAACTAATCAGGGATATCGCTGTGTCGATTCTGCCGGCGCGAGAAAAGTGCTGCAGGAGCTCCAGGCTTCCCGCGCTTTTGACAGTTTTGAAAAAAGGAGGTCTTTTCTCCTTCAGGAGCTGCTGCTTAAATCGGCCCACCCTACGCTTGATGAACTGGCCGACAGAATGTTCATATCCCCTGCCACTTTAAACAACGAGCTCAGCCGTCTCCGGGCAGCCTTAAAAGACCAGGGGCTTTATCTGAAAACTAAGAATAACCGGCTGTATATCATCGGATCTGACCGCAATGTGCGCAAATTCATTATGTCCCTTCTGAATCAGGAGTTGAAACAGTCGCATTTTGATCTCCATACGATGCAGCGTTTCTTCACCCATGCAGAGATTACAAAGATTGACAGGATTGTCAAAAAAGTCCTGGAGAATCATTCCTGTTTTCTGGATGACTTCTCTCTCCTGAACTATGTTCTCCATCTGGCGATCTGCATAGAAACCGCATTTTCCGGAGGGGAGCGGGCCTTCCAGAGCAAGACGGACGTGTCGGATGAAATCACTCTTCTTGCTCCTGTAAGAGGTATTATAGAAGAAATCTATCTCGAATTAAAAAAAGCCTATCCGGCGGACTTTCCGTTCGAACAGCTCATGGACGCGTCTCTTTTGATGGCCACGCGGGTTGTGTCGCTTGATATTGACAATCTGGATTCCGGCCGGCTCGAAGAGCACATTCCGTCCTCTGTCCGGGATCTTCTTCTCGAGATCACGCTGTCTGTTCACGACGTCTACGGCATAGACCTTAAGAGAGACAGCTTTATGGTGCGTTTTGCATTTCATCTGAAAAATCTGCTTGACCGCATATCTCACCATATTAAGCTGCCTGAAAACAGTTTCATTACTATAAAAAACGATTATCCGTTTTTGTATGTAATCGCGGAATTTATTGCTTCGATCATTAATCGGAAATATAATACCGCACTTCCTGAAATCGAGGTTTCCTATATTGCGCTTCATCTGGGAATCCTGATGGAAGAAACACACAGCGTTTGCCAGAAGATCAACTGTGTTCTTGTAATTTATGATTACTATAAAATGGGTGTATCGATTGTAGAGAATATTAAAAAGATGACAGATATCCTCTATTTTTCAGATATCGTCACTTCATACGAACAAATAAAAAATCCTGAAACAATAGACCTGATTCTGACAACCCTGCCAAATGGATCAGATCTGGGAATTCCTGAAATCAAGATCCACACCCTGCCCACACATCAGGATTATGATAAGATACTTGTGACAGCAGGCGATCTTCTGCAGAAGCTTTCCAATAAAGAGCTGCTTCGCAAGCTTCACCGGCTGTTTAAAGAAGAACTTTTCTTTCCGGCTGCCGACTTTACAACCCGGGAAGAGTGCATTGACTTTCTCTGCGAAAAGATGGAGGAATACGGTTATGCAGACTCCGGCTTCCGGGATGAAATCTACTACCACGAAAAAGTATCCTCCAGCGCTTACAGTAATATAGCGCTGCCGCATTCACTGGCCGGCGATACCAGCTCCGTACAGACGTCCGTTATCGCAGCAGCAATATGCAGGCGTTCCATCCCCTGGGGTGAGAATCAGGTGGATTTCGTTTTCCTCCTCTCACTGCGAGGCGAAGACCGGCCGCTTTTTAAAGATCTCTTCGCTACACTGTCATCCTTCCTGGCGTCAGAGGAAAATTGCGTTCTTCTAAAGCAATGTACTGACTTTGAAAACTTTTTAAGCCTTCTGGCAAATAAAATATAATATGCCTTCTGGTAAAGAAAACATTTTCACGTCCCGGCAATTATGATAGAATATGACTGCGAATCAGAACATCACAGGGGGATTATATTATGAGAATACTGAAAAAATGCCGCGACTTCTTCAGACAGGAGACTGTATTCTGCGTTTCCCTCGTTCTCGCCCTGCTCACCGCCCTTGTTGTGCCGCCGGACGAAGCATACCTGGCCTACTCAGATTACCGGACCCTTGCGCTTTTGTTCTGCCTGATGCTCATTGTCGCCGGGTTCCGCTCTCTGGGTATATTCGAACTGCTGGGGCATATTCTTCTGCGGCGCACAGGCAGCCTGCGGGGCCTGTCCCTGTCACTGACCCTGCTATGCTTTTTCAGCAGTATGGTGATCACTAATGATGTGACTCTCATCACCTTTGTTCCGTTTACCCTGCTGGTATCCCGCGGGATCGGACGGGAAGACCGGATTCTCACCCTGGTCGCCCTTGAAACCATCGCCGCTAACCTAGGCAGCATGGCCACTCCCATCGGCAATCCCCAGAATCTGTATCTCTACTCCGCAGCCGGCATGAGCCTGCCCCAATTCGCACGGGCAGCGCTTCCCTACGCCGGGCTCTCCCTGATTCTGCTGACAGTTGTGCTGGCAGTTCAGAAGGATGAACCCATCCTTGCGGCAGAATCTTCGCAGGAGCAGAATGAGACAGAAAAAATTCCAAAGATTCCCCTGCTGGCGCTCCTCCTCTGCCTGACGCTGTGCCTGCTGGTGGTATTCCGAGTAGTGGGTTATCTCCCCATACTCCTCTGCGTGGCGGCGGTAACGGCAGTGATGAACCGGCGTCTGTTTTTGTCAGTGGACTATATACTGCTGCTTACCTTCGTCTGCTTTTTTATCTTCGTGGGCAACCTCAAGCGTCTGCCGGAAGTCAGCAGTCTTCTGCGCGCCCTGGTACAGGGAAATGAGCTTTTGACCGGTATCCTTGCCAGTCAGGTGATCAGCAACGTGCCCGCCGCCATCCTCCTGTCCGGCTTCACAGAAAACCTTTCCACACTGCTCACCGCCGTGAACCTGGGCGGGCTCGGCACCCCTATTGCCTCCCTGGCCAGCCTGATTTCCTTTAAGTTCTGCGCAGGAGCTTACTCCAGACAGATCAGCCGTTTTCTGAAGATCTTCACATTCTGGAATCTTCTCTTTCTCCTGATTCTGACCGGGGCAGCGGTGCTTTTGCTGATGGTTTAATCGCCAAATTGCAGCTGTTGTGAAGCAGTACGCCGGGGCTGTCTGAATAAAACGACTTCCCCGGCGTACCGCTTTGCTATTAAACTACTCTTCTAAATCAATCATTATGCAGCAGTTTATGTTCTTTTCCTTTGAGTATCCCCTCATACACTTCCGTGATAATCGGATTCTCATTAGACAGCTTGATCTGCGCCATGCTGTCGATCTTATAGATTCCCTCCAGTCTAGCTTTCTTCGTCCTCGGCCCGATCGGCACCGGCTGGCCGCCTCCGGCAATACAGCCTCTCTTGCAGGCCATTACTTCAACAAAGTCGTACTGCGCCTCTCCAGCTTTCATCTTATCAAGAAGGTCTTCCGCGCTGTGAAGGCCGTTTACCACAGCAATCTTTACTTCTCTGCCGTTCAGATTCACTTTCGCCTCTTTGATTCCCTCTACGCCGCGTATTCCGGTGAAGCTGATCTCTTCCAGATCCTCGGCCCGGTTACTGTTCACAAGACGTCTTAAGACAGCCTCTGTCACTCCGCCGGTTACGCCAAAGATAGCGCCTGCTCCGGATGCAAGGCCAAAAGGCATATCAAGCGCCTCAGGCTGCACCTGGGCCAGATCGATTCCAGCTTCCTGGATCATACGGGTGATCTCAGTGGTTGTCAAAACGAAATCCACATCCTGCTCCCCTTCTGTAAAATGTTCCGGGCGTTTGATCTCCGCCTTTTTAGCCGTACATGGCATGATAGAAACTACCACCGTCTTCCGGACGCTCTTTCCCTCTTCGGCCGCCTTCTTTTCGTTCATCCGCGCCTCTTCTTTTAACAGCGTGCCGAACATCTCCTGAGGTGATTTGCAGCTGGAGATGTGCCCTCTGAATTCCGGATAGCGGTTCTCGCAGAACTTCACCCAGGCCGGACAGCAGGAAGTAAAAAGCGGCAGGTTCTCACCTGATTCCAGGCGCTCTACCAGCTCTTTTGACTCCTCCATAACAGTAAGATCCGCGCCGAAATTAGTGTCGTATACTTCGTCAAAGCCGATTCTTCTCAGGGCCGCGACAAGACGTCCCAGTGTGTTTTCCCCTTTCTTAATGCCGAACTTATCTCCCACAGCCACGCGGACAGCAGGAGCTATCTGCGCCACTACGCGGATATCCTTATCCGCCAGGGCTGCCCATACAGGCTCCACATCCTGTTTGATGCTGATCGCGCCGGTAGGACAGACTGCGCGGCACTGTCCGCAGCCCACACAGTCGGTCTGCGCCAGGTCCTTATTAAACGCAGGCGTCACCTGCATCTTGGAGCCGCGGAACGCAAAATCCAGAATCCCCAGTCCCTGGATCTCATCGCAGGTTCTCACACAGTCTCCGCAGAGAATACATTTATTCGGATCGCGGATCACGCAGTCGGAAGACGTATCCTTTGGCAGCTGTTTCTTATTATTTTCAAACCGGACGTCTGTAATCCCCAGCTGGCGGGACAGTTTCTGCAGTGTGCAGACGCCGTTCTTCGCGCAGGTCGTACAGTCCCGGCAGTGGGCTGCCAGAAGCAGCTCGATAATCATCTTTCTGTGATGTTGCAGCCTGGGTGTATTTGTATAGATTACCATTCCGTCTCTCGGAACTTCCGAACAGGACGCGAAGACTTTTCCTCTGTCGTCCTCCACCACGCACATGCGGCACGCGCCGTATGTGGACAGCTCCGAGTGATAGCAGAACGTAGGCAGGTCGATTCCGGATTTACGGATGACGGACAGCACGTTCTTCTCGTTGGTAAAAGTCACTCTTCTGTTGTTTATCGTCATATAACTCATGCTTGTCTCCTCCTACCATTCCACATGGATTGCGCCGAATGCACATGAACTCTCACATGCGCCGCACTTAATACATCTGTCAGTGTCAATTACAAACGGTTCCTTGATCTTTCCGCTGATCGCGTCCGCCGGACAGTTCCTTGCGCACTTAGAACAGCCCTTGCACCGGTCCGGACTGATGATGTAGCGTTTCATCGCTGAACAGGTGTGAGAAGCGCAGTGCTTGTCTACCACATGTTGAATATACTCGTCACGGAAATATCTCAGCGTGCTCATAACCGGAAGGGCGGCGCTCTTTCCAAGTCCGCACAATGCCGTCTCTGTGATCGTCGTGGCAAGCTCTTCCAGAAGATCCAGATCCTCCATTTTTCCGCTGCCGGCTACGATCCGTTCCAGGATCTCCAGCATACGCTTCGTACCCTCACGGCAGGGCACACATTTGCCGCAGCTTTCATTCTGAGTGAAGTTCATAAAGAACCGGGCAACCTCCACCATACAGGTATTGTTGTCCATGACCACCAGTCCGCCGGATCCGATCATAGCTCCCATCTTCTTCAGAGAATCAAAATCAAGGCTCACATCCAGATGATCCTCTGTCAGACATCCTCCGGAGGGACCGCCGATCTGGACAGCTTTGAATTCTCCGTCCCCCTTGATTCCGCCTCCGATATCAAAGATAACCTCCCGGAGGGTGGTTCCCATGGGAACTTCAATAAGCCCTGTATGCTTCACGCTTCCTGTCAGGGCAAATGCCTTTGTTCCAGGGCTGTTCTCCGGACCAATGCTCTTGAACCAGTCCGCCCCCTCCATGATAATCATGGGAACATTAGCGAATGTTTCTACATTATTTAAGACTGTCGGCTTCCCGAAGAGCCCCTGTTCCACTGTACGCGGAGGCTTCACGCGGGGCATGCCCCGGTTTCCTTCAATAGACGCTGTCAAGGCGCTTCCCTCTCCGCAGACGAACGCTCCCGCTCCCCGGTTGATGTGCAGCCGGAAAGAGAAATCCGTCCCCAGGATATGATCCCCGAGTAGTCCGCACTCCTCCGCCTGGGCGATGGCCAGTTTCAGGCGGCTGACCGCAAGCGGGTACTCAGCGCGCACGTAAATGTAGCCTTCCTTCGCCCCCACTGCATATGCCGCGATCATCATTCCCTCGATCATCTTGTGCGGATCGCCTTCCATGATGCTCCGGTCCATAAACGCGCCCGGATCCCCCTCATCACCGTTACAGACAACGTACCGTTCCCGCTCGGGCTGGCGGGCCACCTGGGTCCACTTGTATCCGGTGGGGAAGCCGCCGCCCCCGCGGCCTCGCAGGTTAGAGTCAGACACTTCTTTAATGACATCCTCCGGCTTCATTTCGAAGAGCGCCTTTTCCAGCGCCTTATATCCGCCTGTAGCTATGTACTCCTGTATATGTTCTGAATCAATATGACCGCAGTTTTTCAAAACATTTCTCGTCTGTTTCTTGTAGAAAGGAATCTCTTCCTGGCTTTTGTACTCAATTCCTTCCTGCTTAAAGAGGAGGTGACGGATCACATCCCCCTTCTCAATCGTCCTGTGAAAAATCGCGTCGCAGTCCTCAGGCTGTACCTTTGTATAAAGGATTCCCTGGGGCTCGATCCTCATCAGCGGTCCCATCTCACAAAAGCCGTGGCATCCGCTCTTCTTGATGCTGATCTCTCCGTCCCCATGCGCGATCTCCGGACCAAAATGAACTTCCACATCCGGATGATCCTTCACCAGCTCGCACATCCTGTCATAGATCTGTCCCGAACCGCCTGCCAGACATCCCGTTCCTGCGCAGATCAGAATCCTGCATTTACTGTTTTCAACCTGTGCCTTCGAAGCCTCGCGCACCTGTCCGAGAGCTTCTCTGTTCTCTATTCTTTCCATACGCTTAAGCTCCTCTCAACTCCCGAATCAAATCCGCCGCGGCATCCGGCGTCATAGCCGGATACACCTTATCATTCACTGTCATAACCGGGGCCAGCCCGCACGCTCCAAGACAGGACACTGTCTCCAGCGTAAACAGCATATCGTCAGTCGTTGCTTTTTCCGCGGACAGCCCAAGCTCGCTGTACAGCCTCTCCAGTATAGGGATGGACTTCCGCACATGACAGGCCGTCCCGTCACAGACTTTAATCACATATTTTCCTTTGGGCTCAAAAGAAAAATTCTCATAAAAAGTTGCCACACTGTACGCCTTCGCCTCATTGATGCCCAGTTTTCCCGCCACATAATTAAGAAGCTCCGGCGGAAGATAACGGTATTCCGTCTGGATGTCCTGGATGATCGGAATCAGCGAAGCCTGGTCTGAGCCATGTTCCGCGATGATCTCATCCGTCTTGTCATAGTAGCTCTGATCTAACATGGGATACCTCCTTTAGTCCTTTTGTATGATATTGATAAAAAATAATCAATCAGTTTATATTATATGGGAGATATGACGGATAATCAATAAGATTTCCAGCCGATTCTTTGCACTTTTTCACAAAAAGTGAATTCCCAACGTAAAAATCCGCGCACGCGGCTGATCTATTCTATTTCCCATCACGCCTGCCTGCCCGGCAGCATATATTAAATCAAATCCGACAGCACCCTGACAGCATTTCTGTCATGCACTACACGCCGGGAGCTGTCTATTTTGAAAGGTTGATCTCATGAGTTATAAAGGACTTGATGTAAGTGAATTTCAGGGTACGGTGGACTGGGAACGGGTGAAAGCCGCAGGATATCAGTTCGCCATGCTCCGCGCAGGATACGGATTTAATACTGTAGATAAACAGTTTCACAGAAATGCCTCCGAATGCAACCGAATCGGGCTGCCCATCGGAGTCTACTGGTTCTGCTATGCAGTAAGTCCCCAGACAGCGGTTCAGGAAGCGCAGGGATGCTTAAAGACAATCTCCGGATATCGGCTGGACTATCCGGTATGCTACGATATCGAACAGGCGTCCGTGGCATACGCCTCCGGAGAGGGCGTTACAATGACCGCTTCTCTCGCGCGCCAGATCGTAGAGAATTTCTGTAATGAAATAGAGAGAAATAAGTATTTCGCCATGTTTTATACAAACCGTAATTTCCTGGACACCTATCTCGGTTCCGGCCTGACAGAGCGCTACGCGTTCTGGTACGCACGATACGCCTCATCTTTTGACGGCACAAACTGCGGGATCTGGCAGTACACCAGCGAGGGAAGCATCCCCGGAGTCAACGGCAATGTAGATCTGGATACCGGATATGTGGACTATCCATCCGTCATCCGCTCCGCAGGACTCAACTACCTGGACGGAAGTTCCCCATCTCCATCCCCGTCCCCCTCCCCGGATCCCTCTCCTTCTTATATTACTTACGTGATCCAGCCCGGGGATACCCTAAGCGGAATTGCCCTGCGCTATGGCACGACAACCGCCGAACTTGCCCGGCTCAACGGAATCACCGATCCGGATAAAATCTACGCGGGAAATACGCTCCGCGTTCCGGAAAGCGGCGGAAACGCCCAATATTATACCATTCTCCCAGGAGATACTCTCAGCGGTATCGCACAGAAATTCGGAACCACTGCCAGCGCTCTGGCGGCATTAAACGGAATCTCCAACCCCAACCTGATCTACGCAGGGAACACGATCCGCATACGATAATTTTCTTTTTTGTTAAGAGTTTAAACATACTTTGGACACATTTTCTGGGTATACTGTGAAGCAGATAGTTGGTAAAACAACTATCTCCCCCCTCATAAAGTATAGGCATCCCGGTAGCCGGGATGCCGCACTTTACTCTCATTCCTTTAGATAACTATAACAACACGGAACCCGTTAGCCCTTGTGGTTAGCGGGTTTTCGTTGTCCATAGCTCTCCGCTTCCACTGTCTTGGACACCTTTCGGACACTTTTGTTATCTGCTGGAATGTTGCGGTGATAGATAGTTGTTTATAGAGTTGCTATATAATCTTTTTATAGAGTTCTTCCAGTTTATTCATATCTTCTTTTGCCTTATCGTTCGTGACATGCGTGTAAATATCCAACGTGATCGCTACAGAAGAATGACCGAGATACTTCTGTACTGTCTTTGCTTCAATCCCTGCTTCAAAGCACCTTGTCGCAAACGTATGCCGGAGCGCGTGAGGATAGATGTGCTCCATCGGCACAAAATCCTTTTTACCTTTCTCAGCCTGTTTCTGACGGTCTTTGTTGATCGCATTTACGATCCAGTTAAGCGCGGACTGAAAAGCATGTTCTGATACTGGTTTTCCGTTCCTACCGACAAACACAAGATTTTCAAATCCCTTTAACGGCTCCCATGCATCAGACGCGATCTGCATTTCTTTTTTCTGAGTCCTCTGCTTTCTCAATGCCTTGTATACACTTTCCTGCATCGGTATCACGCGCTTTCCGCTCTCTGTCTTTGGAGTCTGATATTTAAAAACATATTTTCCGGTTGACAGGTCTTTGATATACACTAGCGTCTTGTTGATCGTGATCTCCCGTTTTCTGAAATTCAAATCTGCGTCTGTCAATCCAAGAAGTTCCCCCGCGCGCATCCCTGTTCCTAATGCGGTTACGATCAGATTCTCATACAATCTGCCCTTTGCATATGTAATCTTACTCATCTTCCATTTTCTCCAGTTCACTAATACTCTTGACAACAACTTTACCTTCTCTTATCTGCTGATCTGCTTTTTTTATTCTTTTTACATTTGATTCAGAATAGAAAGGATCAACAGGTGCGGAAATCTCAAAAGGAATTTTTCGATCACGTAAAACCTTTTTTGCATATATCATAAAAAATGTAGTAAGATTCATCCCCATTTCTTCACACATTTCATCAAGTTCTTTTTTCATATCATCATCAAAACGAAGACTTACTGTTGTCATATGATTCCCTCCATTCTTTTTCTTTAATTTTAATAAATTTCGAAGCAAAATGCAATATTTTTCATTCAAATTCTTTCTTTTTGTTAACATTTCATCCACAAAGGATAAAATGTTACTTTTCCATATTATACTCTTCTTTTTCTTACATCACGTTACTTCCGCGAGAATTTTCCCACTTTCTTAATTTACAATTTATTTTTTTCTCTTTTCTTTTAGAATCTCATCATATTTTGTCCACATTCCTTGGATATACTATAGCCAGATAGTTGATAACAGCTATCTTCCCCCTTATAAAATATAGACGTTTCGAACGTCACACTTTACTCTCATTCCTTTTAATTAGCTTATAAAGAGAAACCCGTCAGTCAGATGGCTGATGGGTTTCTCTTTGTCACTGCAGCTATAAAGTTCAACAGCTATAAAGTTCACTAACGCCCTTTTGAAAAACGTCCGAAAACAGAGTCCTTGCCAAAACATATTCTGCGGGGATGGAGGATGGCTCCGGGCTTCGCTCCAGGGGATAAGGGAAACTACAAAGTACCGGATACGGATTAAAGGCAAGGACAGCCGGGGCTCAACTCGCTTCTCTCAGACAATCGCCCCGGCTGCCCTAACATCCGTATCCGGTACTTTAAGTTTCGCTAATCCCCTTCCGAAGGCGCCCCTCGCCATCCTCCATCCCCGCAGAATTTATCTTGAAATGGGGCTGTTTTCTGGGCCTTTCGAGCCGGAAGTTAATGAATATATAGCCGTCACAAGCAGCAGGCGCGGCCGGAAGTTTTTCGAGGTCGAAGGCCCTCAAGCCGCGCCAATTGCACGGTTCAGCCTATTTAGGACAATGACACTTCCGTCTAGGAATGCGCAGGAAGGGGAGCGGATGTTTGAAGCGTAAGTTCTTGGAGAGGGGCGTGTGGGGACTGTGACTTTGGAGGAATCTGATGGAAGATCTTAGAAGGCGGAGAGATGTTGTTAAGCGGCGCGCAGGGGATGTTTGAGTGAAACGAGTTACCCTGCGCGCCGCTTTGCCCTTAAACAGCTCTCCGGCTTCTTAGATCCTTCCCAGATTCCGGAACGGAGCAGTACACACATGTCCCCTCTCCAAGAACACGTTTCAAACATCCGCTCCTCTTCCGGACACTTTTGGACGGAAAGTGTTAATGATCTAAATAGCTGCTCACCTAATCATTCCTGATCCACACGGTCATATCGCATACTTCCCTGTTACACCAGGCGAAATACGGAATGACTGTAAACTCTGTCTCTTTATAATCCGCTTTATACCGTCGGTACAGTTTTCCATCCCAGCTGTGATCCTGGTGAAGCATTCCTTTGCCTTTCACCGCAACGATCGGATACCCCTGAATCTCCATTTTTTCACAGGAGAATTCTTCATCGATTCTGCCGAGGGTCAGGTCGAAGATATCAAAGTCGTTGTCCACACCCTCTACACAGTAGACGAGCGGTCCGCGCATGATCGCGGTCTTCCCCGCCGACTCCACGATCTTGGGATTTCCCTCGATTTTTACTATTTTCATGGGGAAATACAGTTCTATTGTATCACCCTCATGCCATATATTCTCAAGCAGAACATAGCCATTCTCCAGATCCGAAGCATCCGCCGGCACACCGTTTATCTTGATCTGCGCGCCTTCCAGGCACCAGCCCGGCACGCGCACCGCGACAGTCATCTTCACATCTGCCTCAGGCTTCACGGTAATCAGAATCTTACCGTTCCACGGATAGTCTGTCTCCTGCTGAAACGTTACTTTCTGTCCGTTTATCTCCACATCCGCATTACTCTCTCCATACTGGTGAATGTAGACCCTGCCGCCCCCAGAAGAATAAAAGTATTGTCCGAGAGCCGCGATAAATCGGTATATGTTTGGAGGACAGCAGGAGCATTCAAACACTTCTTGTCTCCGGTAAGGAGGCAGCAGCGGAAGCGCGTGAATCCCGGCAAAGAAGTCGTCCACTTCAGGCCTGCACTGCAGCGCATTATCATAGAAGAAACCTTTTCCATCCATGGACAAACCCGACAGTGCTCCATTGTACATCTGGCGCTCAATCATGTCCATGTATTTGCCATCCTGTTCGAGGCGGAACATTCTCTGGGAAAAGTTTGCCATGGCCACAGACGCGCATGTCTCCGCATATGCATAATCATTCGGCAGCACATAGTCTGTGCCGATCGCTTCTCCGTACCGCTCCGCGCTCACGCCGCCGGTGATGTACATCTTCCGATTCACGCTGTCATCCCAGAGGCTTGTGCACGCCTCCTGGAGAGCTTCATCGCCGTATTCTCTTGCAATGTCCGCCATCGCGGTGTAGAAATACATGGCCCGGACAGCATGCCCCCCGGCCTTTCTCATCTCTCTTGCCGGCCGGTCATCCTGAGCATATGTATCATTATAATACAGCTGGTTTGCCAGCGGCGGATCCGCCGGAAACGTACCGTTCTTCACAGAGAATACTCTCTCATTTTTGTCTGTTCCGCGGGTATCCACGAAATGTTTGGAAAGCTTAAGGTATCTCTCTTCTCCTGTAGCCTCCCAGAGTCTCACGAGCGCCAGCTCGATCTCCTCATGGCCCGGCGTCTTAAACACAGTGTTTTTCTTCACGCAGAACCGCTCTTCGATATAGTCGGCAAACTTCATCATCATTTTCAGAAACCGGTCGCTCCCCGTTGAGTAATAGTGCGCAACTGCCGCTTCTATAAAATGTCCCGCTGTATAGAGCTCATGATCTGTCCTGTCCGTAAAAGTTTTATCCGGCTTGAAGGTAAGATAAGCGGAATTAAAATAGCCTTCTTCTGTCTGCCCTTTCTCGATATAATCAATGATTGTCTCCAGACGCTCTCTGAGCTCTTTGTCATCTTTCAGATACAGAAGATAAGCAGAACCTTCCATCCATTTGGCAATATCCGAATCCCAGTATATATGGGGCCTGTTTGGCATACCCTCTTTCCATTCCAGTTTCATCGCCTCTATTCTGCCCGTCTCTTTAAATCTGTCGTAGATTGCCCTGGACGTGTTTTCCGCCACATTATCCTGCCATTTTTTCCAAAAACCCCCGGACAGCTTTATAGCTGTCCAGGGTATAAACCTATTCTGCTCCATCCTTCCCTCCATTGTCATCTCCTGTTTAATAAGAGCTGTTTAATTCATCCAGATACTCCTGTACAAGCGGCATCTTTTCATCCACCCACGCTTTCCAGTTTGTCTCCAGATCACCTTCCTGCACGATCAGGTTTGCATATTCCTGACCATAGTCAAATTGTACGCGGTCTTTTGCCCTCGATACATGGAATTCCTGATTCCAATCAATATCATCATACTCGCCCTGGCCATAATCCAGCTTCAGCTGCGCAAGGCTGTTCATACGGTTTCTGTATTCTTCCTTGATAGATGGATTCACTACAGCGAAGTCATCCTCAAGGATATACATAGATTCCACTCTCGGACCGTATTTATCCAGAAGGCTCGTGTCCTCCGGAAGGATGCTTACAGCCTCTCCGTCCTGGTACTCCCAGTCAACTCCTTCAATGCCCATGTTGCAGACTATCTGCCCCGCTTCCGTACATGTCCAGTCGATCAGATCCATGATTCTTTCAAAGTTCTCATCGCTGATATTCGGAGAGAAGATCAGACTGCTCCAGTAGTTGGAACCAAGGATAATGTTGTGGTATTTCTCATCATTTCCAAGAAGAATTGCCTCATGCACTACATCGTCGCTGTTGAGCTGAAGGTTGTTCCTCATCTCAGTATCTACTGTCTGGCGGAACTCAGCCACGCCGCCCATGTGGTAAACTGCTACAGTTCCGTTGATATAGAACTTGTCTTTATCATTGTCGTTGAGCAGGTAGAATTCCGGGTCAAGAAGTCCCTCTCTGTACGCCTGCTGATAGAGCTTAAGTGCCTCAAGCACGCTCTCGTCTGCCGGTCCCCACTGATATTCGCCGTTCTCCTCTTTATAGAAGGCAGTCTCAATTCTCGAATGTCTGCTGTTAGAGCTTACAAAACATGTCAGAGAATTCGCCGGGTCAAAGCAGATCGGGATCAGGCTGCTGCCCAGATTGCCCGGATCCTGCTCTTTTATCAAACGGGCAAATTCCAGAATCTCATCAACTGTATAAGCATCTTTAATTTCAAATCCAACCGCCTCTGCCCAGTCTTTCCGGATACCGATTACACCGATCTGATTTACCATCGGATCTGTCTGCGCATGGTATACATAGGTCGGACGCAGCATCACATAAGTTCCTCCAAATCGTTCCTCAAGCTGAGTATTCAGTGGACTTGCCTCATACGCCATAGCCGCGTTTGGCCATCTCTCTTTCCAGTCGTCCGGAAATTTATAGAGCAGTCCCTGTTCTGCATAATTTTTTGCATCTGTATAGTTGTAGTTCCAGATGGATACGTCCGGCAGATCTCCTGAGTTGATCCACACTCGCATCTTCTCATCCCAGGAAGCCCACTCTACGTAGTTAAAGTCCCATTTGATATTGAACTTGTCCATAAAAAACTGGTGGAAATCTGTCTCCCACTGTTCTTTTGTAACATTGTCCAGCGCTCCAAAGGAAATCGTAAGCGTGTCGTCATCTCCGCCGGAAGAAGAACCTCCATTTGAGCCTCCTCCGTTTGAACACCCGGCCATCGACAGGGTCATCAGGGCTGCAAGCCCCAGCGATACAGCTCTTTTTGTCCATTTTCTGTACCCTTTCATTCTTCATCCTCCTTTTATTGCTTTTTACATCTTAACCGCTCCTACCATGATTCCCTTCGTAAAATATTTCTGTAAGAACGGATAGAAACACATGATTGGCACCATTGTCAAAAACACCGCCGCCATTTTAATTCCATCGTCAAACTGAGGGCCGCCCATTGCAGCTATACTTCCTGTTGCGCTTGTAGCGATCTCCGTCTCCTGAATAATACTTCGAAGCACGTTCTGCAGCGGCAGTTTCTGAGGATCCCTGATAAAGATCATGGCGTCATACCATTCATTCCAAATGGACACGCCGTAGAACAAAGTAATCGTCGCCATAATCGGTTTCGACAACGGAAGGATGATCTTCAAAAGAATCTTCCACTCTCCCGCACCGTCCAGCCGTGCCGACTCAATCAACGAATCCGGAATGCTCTGGAAATAATTGATCATCAGGATCATGTTAAATACGCTGAAGCATGTAGAAAAAGTTACCGCCCAGAGAGACCCTGTCAGTCCAAGCTGTCTCATTACTAGATACATCGGCACAATACCGCCGTTAAATATCATGGTGAACACAACCAGATACATGATCACTTTCCTGCCCGGGAAATTCGGCCTGCTCAGCCCGTATGCCATGGTGGTTGTCAGGAACACGCTTAAGGGAAGTCCCATGATAAGCAGTTTAAATGTGTTGATATATCCCTGCCAGATCTTCCCGTCTTTGAACAAATACTTGTACGCGTCCAGAGTCGGGCTCTGAGGAAAGAGCATCAGCGGATTGTCCGCGTATTCCTTCTGAGTTGCAAATGATACTACAAGCACATTCCAGAACGGGACAATAATCACAATCGCGCCCAGAGTCAGAATAATAAAAATCGCAATATCAAGTTTAGAAAACTTACGCTTATGCCGCTTTTCTTGCTTTTCTCTTTTCACGCTTTCCCTCTCCTTTCTGCACGCCGCCGAACAGTCCGGTGCCGCCCATGCGTTTTGCGCCCCAGTCCGCCGCCAGCAGCAGTATCATGTTGACCACAGACCTGAACAGACTGGCAGCCGTTGAGAACGAGAAATCCGTAGAGCTCTGGAATGTAATCCTGTATATGTACATATCCAGAACCTCTGCCACGTTCTTTGTAGCCGCATTTGACAAATTGAATACCTGGTCAAAACTTGACGTCATCAGATTTCCTGATGCCAGGATAAACATTACAATGATCGTTGGTGCAATACTTGGCAGAGTAATATGCATCATCATCTGAAACCTGGATGCTCCGTCCAGCTGAGCCGCTTCATACTGCTCTGCATCTATCCCGCTGATCGATGCCATATAAATGATCGCCGACCATCCTGACGTCTTCCATATCTCACTGAGATACAGCATCGGAATGAACATCTTCTCCGATCCAAGGAAATTAACAATATCAAAGCCCATCGTCTGCAGCAGCCCATTCACCAGGCCTGAATTAGACAGAATATTAATAATAATTCCTGATGTAATGACCCATGACAAAAAGTTGGGAAATGTAAAAACTGTCTGCAGCGCCTTGCTGTATCTGCGCATCCGAAGCTCATTAAACAAGAGCGCCAGCGCAACCGGTACCGGAAACGACACAATCAGTTTTCCTATATTAATCGCCAGAGTTCTCCATACTGATCTCAAAAATGCCGGATCATGAAACAGATCTCTAAAATTATCAAGTCCCGACCACGGGCTTCCCCAGATTCCCAGACTTGCATTAAAATCTTTAAACGCGAGCGTTAATCCTCCCATGGGCATATATGCAAAGATGAAAAACCATACAAGTCCCGGCAGCAGCATGATATAAAGCGCCCTGTTCTTCCATATTTCTTTTCCCAAACGCCGCATACACTCCTCCTTTACTACTTAACATCATTTTTCTCCCCGTAAAACCTGTTTTCACCTCCATTTATGGAAACGTTTTTCCATTTCCCTTTCCGTTTTCTATCTAGATTATACAGCCCTCGCATTTTCATGTCAACGTTAAATATATTTTTATATACTATTTATGATTTTACAGCCTATTTTTTGTGCATTTAGCTCATATATTTTTAGCTTATCTATTATTTTCACGTTTATATTGACAATCCAGATTATTTATTTTAAAATCTTCTTAAAATATTAGGGAATCGTTACCACACCAGTAAATTCAATAAAATTTATTATATTTTAAGCATTATTAAAAATTATTTTCCGAAAACAGAGGTGATCAAATGACACAAAAACAACTTTCCCAGCTGCTTTCTTCTATGACATTGGAAGAAAAAGCGGCCCAGATGACGCAGCTAGCGCCTGTAAACTTTGGTTTTAACTGCATTACACCATTGACAGGGCCAGATACCGGACTGCGGGTTCATCCGAAGACCGCAGCTTCTATAGGAAGTGTTTTAAACTGCGACAATGCTGAAGATATGATTTATATTCAGACAGAACATTTAAAAAATGATCCGCACAAGATCCCTCTGCTTTTTATGGCAGATATCATACACGGATTCAAAACCATATTCCCGATCCCGCTGGCTTTGGGCTGCAGTTTCTCCCCCGACAGCGTTCGAGAAGCAGCGCGGATTGCAGCCGAAGAAAGCGCCGCATCAGGTATCCACGTTACATTTGCTCCTATGGCTGATCTTGTACGCGATCCCCGCTGGGGCCGCGTTATGGAATCTTTCGGTGAGGATCCCCTGCTGAATTCACAATTGTGCGCCGCTTCCGTTGAGGGGTACCAGGGAGAAGACATCTCAGCCCCTGGATGTGCCGCTTCCTGTGTGAAGCACTTCGCCGCTTACGGCGCTCCCGAGGGCGGACGTGAATATAATACAGTCGACATATCAGATAATGTACTCCGGAACAGTTACCTCCCGGCTTACCGGGCAGCGATAGACGCAGGGGCAAAAATGGTAATGACCGCTTTCAATACAGTAGACCTTGTTCCGTCTACAGCAAACAAAAAACTTCTCAGCGATATTCTTCGCACAGAATGGAAATTTAACAGCCCTGTAATCTCGGACTATAACTCTGTAGGCGAATTAATAGAACACGGCGCCGCAAAGGACGGGTACGAAGCCGCAGAAAAAAGTCTTGTCGCAGGGACAGACATAGAAATGATGTCCACACACTTTACTAATCATCTGCAGGAGCTTCTAGATAACGGAGCGATCACAGAACAGATGATAGATGACGCCGTGCTCCGCATCCTGACTCTGAAAAACGAGCTTGGCTTATTCGAAAATCCATACAAGGACGCTTCCGCAGACGCAGAAACCGCCCTCCACCTTTCTGAAAAGAACCGTGCAGCCGCCCGGCGTATCGCCGCGGGATCTGCTGTGCTTCTGAAAAATGACAAAGTCCTGCCTCTTAACATTTCCAGAGGTTCAGGAAAGATCGGACTTACAGGCCCCTTTGCCGCATCCCCTTATATTCTGGGCGGCTGGTCCGCGGGCATCAAAACCGGCGTTTCTCTATACGAAGGACTCTGCGGCAAAATTTCGCCGGATGCTATTCACTTCGAAGACTGCGGGGATCTCGGGAGCTGTCTGTCCGGCAATCCGGATATCCCGGCGCCTGATAAGGACTTTTCCGCCCGCTTTAACGACTGTGACACTGTAATTATCGCGGCCGGAGAGCATCAGGACGACACCGGGGAAGGCGGAAGCAAAGCATTCCTGCGCCTTTCCCCGAATCAGGAGCTGCTGATCCGGCAGGTGCATGACGCAGGAAAACGAGTCATCCTGATCCTTTTCAGCGGACGTCCTCTGGAAATCGCACCCATTGTCCCATACTGCAGCGCAATACTTCAGGCATGGTTTCTCGGAACAGAATCAGGGAATGCCCTGGCAGACCTAATCACCGGCACCATCAATCCATCCGGAAGGCTTTCCATGAGTTTTCCATACACAGCAGGACAGATCCCGGTCTACTATAACCACTTCCGAACCGGTAGGCCGCTGTGCTCGGAAAATGCGGATTCCCGTTATGTATCACGGTATTTGGACTGCCCCAGCGAACCTCTCTACTGTTTCGGATACGGGCTGAGCTACTCCGACTTCCAGTACAGTAATCTGCAGATCTTCCCGGAAGATTCTGCTATCGGTTCTTTAACCGCCTGCATCACGGCTTCTGTCACGGTTTCCAATGTCTCTGACACAGACGGATGCGAAACCGTACAGCTCTACATCCGCGATCTGTCAGCCAGCATCGTGCGCCCGGTGATGGAACTGAAAGGTTTTTCCAAAGTCTTCCTAAAAGGAGGCGAATCACAAACCGTAACCTTTCGCATCACAAAAGAAATGCTCTCTTTTTATAAAGACGGCCGGAAAACCTTCGAAAATGGGAGCTTTCTCATCATGATCGGAAGGAATTCCAGCGATACCTTAAACAAAGAATTATATATAACTGAACATCTATTTGAAAAGGAGATATCATGAAGCTTACACATATTCCCGGTTCAATCCGGTATCAGTGCGAGAATACAGTTTACTCTTTCCTGACCACAGGCGACGTCTACAGCTTCGAGTCCGGACCGGTTATGCTGAACGGATTTATCGGAAGTAAAAAGGAAGGCTCCGCCAACAATATCTGGCTCCGCATATATGAGGAGGATCCCTCCGGAGCTAAGATCTCCCATTATCCGCTTTTAGGCATCCACTCCGGATCCCGCCTGATCCAGGACAGCAGATGCCTGAAATACCAGGGAGAAATCAGAGACATATCCTACGAAGTGACCTTCATCCCCAGCCCATCCGCATGGTTCTGGGATGTGTCCCTTCGCACAACCGGGGAAGCTAGGACCATAGACCTGGTCTGCGGCCAGGATGTAGGAATAGCGGACAAGCCTTCCCTGCTGGAAAATGAACTCTACGCCGCTCAGTACCTGGGGCACACAGTCATCATGGACAAAAACGGATATCACATATGTTCCCGTCAGAATCTGGTCCAGAGCACAGGATATCCATATATCCACCAGGGAATATTAAACGCCAGAGCTGTACAGTATTCTACAGATGGTCTGCAGTTTTTCGGCCTCTCATATAAAGCCTGTCAGATTCCTGCCGCCCTCTCCAAAGATCTGCCAAGCCAGACGCTGCAATTCGAAAACAGCTACACTGCTCTGCAAAGCGAACGTTTCCGGCTGGATGGTTCCAGACACACAGTATTTTTCAGCTGCTTTAAAGACAATCACCCGAAAAGTGTCAGTTCTATAGAATATATGGATGAAATCCGAAAGATTTATCGAGATTTTTATCCCGCGGGAGACGGCAGACCCGTTCCGCCGGTTAAGATCCGTTCCTGCTTCGGCGAACCTTTCACCTCAGATCAGTGGGGAGAAGAAGAAATATCAGAAATGTATCCTCAACGCCTGCAGGAAGAATATCATGGCGGAAATCTGATGTCGTTCTTCACTCCGGACTATTCGCATGTTGTACTCCAGCAGAAGGAACTCCTCACCGAACGGCCTCACGGAAACATCATCACTACCGCCGCATCGCCGGAGAGGATTAACAACAGGCTGATTACATCTACAAACTATATTTCCGGCATATTCAACGCTCAGACAGTCATCGGAAACACAACCAAGCATAAGCTGCTCTCTGTTTCGAGGGGGCTTATGGATCTGTTGAAAAACAGCGGCCAGCGGATATGGATATTTCTCAACGGAGAATACCGCCTGCTGAAACTTCCCGCTGCTTTCGAAGCGGGCCTGAATTATTCCCGCTGGCTATACCAGCTGGAGGACGATATTCTTCGCGTTACTTCCTTTGCAGTAAAGGACGATACTAAGATTATCACAGAAGTGGAGAGCCTGAAAGGAGAAGCCTATGATTTTATAATGACCGGTCAGCTTGTTCTGGGGACCCATGAATTTACATCCCCTATCCTCGTGGAAGTACCGGACAGCACAGAAGGAACCGGCAGTGCAAAAGAAGCTGCTGCCCCAGGAGAATCCGCCGGCACAGGAAGCGTGCTCCACTTCCGTCCCGAGCCCATGGACAACTCACCTTACCCCGGACTGCACTACGACCTGTATCTCCCAAATACCTCTTATACATGGAGCGACGACCGCATCTTCTTTGAAGACAACATGCCGCAGAACACAGGACTGTTGACGCTTTCCGTAAAAGGCCGCTCTCATTTCCAGATCGTTATCCGCGGAGCACTGGAAGATGACGCCGTGCCAACTTGCGAACCTGCAGATTCCACATCGGAACGCGCAAAATATCTGGAGTACTACGACAGCTTTTTAAACGGATTTCATCTGGAAAAGGACGGAGAACGCCGCCGGGATATCGAAAAGCTCAATCTCATATCCCGCTGGTACTGCCATAACGCCCTGGTGCATTTTGCCGTGCCTCACGGGCTGGAACAGTCCGGCGGCGCTGCATGGGGGACCAGAGACGTCTGCCAGGGGCCCATGGAACTGTTCATGGCGGTTCAAAAGTTTCCTTTGGCAAGAGAAGTCCTTCTCAATATCTTTTCACATCAGAAGGCTATTTCAGGAGAATGGCCCCAGTGGTTTATGTTTGACCGGTATACAGACTGTCAGGAAGACTGCCACGGCGATGTGATCTTCTGGCCGCTGAAATGCATCGGGGATTATATCCGCCACACCGGAGACACGTCTATCCTCTCAGAGACACTGCCGTTTATCGATACCCCGAAGGAGCAGGGTAAACCGCTGATCGACCATGTGCGGCTCGCCATCGCCTCCATTGAGCGCCGCTTCCTGCCGGATACACATCTTATCTCTTATGGCGGCGGAGACTGGGACGATACACTGCAGCCCTCTGATGAATCCATGAAAAAGAAGCTTGTCAGCTCATGGACTCAGGCGCTTGCTTATCAGGTGCTCCGCCTTTTGTCTGAAATACTTGCCGGGATGGAACCGGAGCTGGCCGACCACCTTAGTGTACTGGCCGGATATATAAAAGAAGATTTCCATAAATACCTGATAGTCGATGGAATCATTCCCGGGTTCGTAGTCCGCGCGGACAGCTCCCCGAATAATGATTTTGTGCCCATGCTGCATCCGAATGACAAAAAAACCGGAATCCATCTACGCCTGCTCCCCCTGACCCGCTCGATCCTCGCGGATATAGCCGGAGTAAATCTGGCAGAAACCAACCTCCGGCTGATCGAAAAGCATCTGCATTTTCCTGACGGAGTTAGGCTGATGGACCGCCCTGCTGCTTATCACGGCGGAGTCAGCACGCTTTTCAAACGGGCGGAACAGGCAGCAAATGTAGGCCGCGAAATCAGCCTGCAGTATACGCACGCGCATATCCGCTACATTGAAACTTTGTGCAAAGCAAACAAGCCGGAAGCTGCATGGCGAGCACTTCTTGAGATCACGCCCATCAACTTAAAAGACACCGTCCCAAACGCAGCGCTGCGGCAGAGCAATCTGTATTTCAGCAGCTCGGAAGGGGCCTTTATGAACCGGTATGATTACGCAGAGAATTTCGAGAAACTGAGAGACGGATCTATTGAAGTTAAGGGAGGATGGAGAATTTACTCCAGCGGACCGGGCCTCTATATGAAGAGGCTCATCTGCGATCTGCTGGGCATCCATATTGTAAGAGACAGCCTGCGCCTCTGCCCTGTGCTCCCCGCTTCTCTTGACGGTCTCAGGCTGCATTACCGATGTTTTGGACATGAATTTACATTCCACTATCACATTTCACGCAGAAATGATGACGCGCAGGCCGGACACTCGCACTCTGAACATCCATCTGACAGGCATGTGTACGTAAAGCAGAACGGGCAGACACTTCCCTCCGTTTCCTGCGCCGGGAAATACCGGGATGACGGCATCTCAATTCATAAAAACTGCCTGGATATGAATGCTTCTGAAATACATATCTATGTCCCAGCCGTATCCGAATCGCTGCCCGTACCGAAGGCCCCAGCGTCAGATCTTAACATCTGGCCCGGAGAACATGACCGGCTCTACAGACATAACGCCGGATTGTAAGGAAGGAAAGCAATGCGGAATTGTACACAAAATGGTTATTTCTGGTATAATACGAGTAGTATGATCAAAGTCTTTAGAAATTGGAGTATGTTATGAGAGTTACAATCAAAGATATTGCAAGAGAATCCGGGGTTGGCATCTCTACTGTATCCCGTGTTATTAACAACACGGGATACGTAAGCAACGAAGTCCGACAGCGGGTCATGAAGGTTATGAAAGACTACAACTACGTCCCAAACTCAAGCGCGCGTAACCTGAAGGCAAACAGTTCAAAAAATATCGCAATCCTGGTAAAAGGTATTACAAACCCCTTCTTTCATACGATGATTCGTGTGATTGAAGAGAAAACATCACTGAGAGGATACTCACTGATCATTCAGAACGTAGATGACCATGTAGATGAGCTCGACCTTGCCATCCAGGAAGCAGGAAGCAGGAACTTATGCGGAGTGATTCTGATCGGAGGTACTTTCGGCTACTCAGCCCAGCGCTTCCGCCAGCTGGGTATTCCCTGTGTACTGCTCACCGTATCCGCGGACAGTTCTATCCCTCTGGATCTGTATTCCAGCGTAAAAGTGGATGACGAAAAGGAAGGCTTCCGCGCAACAGAATATCTCATATCTCTCGGACATAAAAAAATTGGCTTTATCTACGATCCTACATCAGACAGCTTAACGCCAAACCGACTGCGTTTTATGGGATACCAGCGGGCTCTGGAAGAACATGGCATTACGTTTAATCCCTCTTTAGTCGCAGACAACACGAACGCGCCTTTTTATTCCGGCTATCTCACTGGCTTTAACGCTATGAAACAGCTTTATTCAAGAAATCCGGACATGACAGCTGTTTTCGCTTTTGCAGACGTCCTTGCACTGGGCGCTGCCAAAGCAGTCTTTTCAATGGGACTTAAAGTTCCCGATGATATTTCCATTGTGGGATTTGACGGCATTGACGCAGGAGAATTTTATAACCCTGCCCTTGATACGATCTGTCAGCCCGCCTCCCAAATGGCTCTTTCAGGAATTGAATTTCTCTTTGAAATGCTCCAGGGCGGACCATCCCGGCATATTGTCTATGATGCTGTCCTGACAAAGCGGGGATCATGCAGATCAATACTGTAAGCATTTCCTGTTCTAACTCATAGAAAAGCGGAGAATTGCAGCTACGCAGTTCTCCGCTTTCTTGTTCTGCTTTTCTATTTTGTTAATTCCCAGTTTAGATTTTTCCCATTTCTTTTATATTTTGATCATACTTTCTCCACATTTTCCCTTTATACTTTATCTCAGATAGTTGATAAACAACTATCTCCCCCTCATAAAGTTCAGGCGCCAGCAGGCGCCGCACTTTACTCTCATTCCTTTTAGATAACTTATAAAACAACGAACCCCGCCAGCCGCAAGGCTGGCGGGGTTCGTTGTTTATCCCTTTCCATTCTGACCGCTTCGGGCACCTTTGGGGCACCCCAGGCTGCATCGTTAAAATTTTCCATTTATTTACTTTTATCCCTATGATCATCCAGCCATCTCAGCAGATCTGCATATACCTGCTCCCTGTCTGTCTCATTGAGGATCTCATGCCTGTCCTCTGTGTACAGGCGAAGCGTCACATCCTGTATCCCCGCATTCCGATACTTCTCATAGATCTTCCGCACGCCCTTGCCGAAATTCCCCACCGGGTCTTCCGCGCCTGATACGAACAGAATCGGAAGTGATTTCGGGATCATATACACGCCTTCTTTTCTCTGCATGCTGATCATCCCTGAAAACATACTATAATAAGCATTGACTGTAAACATAAACGAGCACAGCGGATCCGATGTATAAACGTCAAGCCGTTCCTGATCACTGGTAATCCAGTCCGCCTTTGTTCTGGCCGGCTTAAACTTCCTGTTGTAGCCGCCCAAAGCCATGTTATTAACCATTTTGCTTCGGTAATGCCAGCCTCTGAACGCCGCCATCACCCGGCAGATCCTCTTTCCGAAGAGGAGTTCTGCTTTTTTGTGGTCTGCCACAGTCCCCATAAGCACTGCGCCGCTCAGGCCATTTCCATACATCTGGATATACTGCCGCAAAAGGGAAGATCCCATACTATGTCCCAGCATGAAATAGGGAACATCCGGGTATTTTTTTGCCGTCCGCAGGCGAAGCGTGTGCATATCGCCCAGCAGGCAGGCATTTCCATATTTCTCATTGAAAAAACCATACTCTGTTTTTGCCTGTACGGATTTTCCATGCCCGAGATGGTCATTTCCCACGACATAATATCCCTGCCCGCACAAAAACTCAGCGAACTCGTCATATCGTCTGATATATTCCATCATTCCGTGACAGATCTGCAGGGCAGCCTTCACTTCTCCTTCTGGTTTCCACTCCATAGTGTGGATTTCCGTATTGCCGTCCTTGGATGGGAAATAAAACTCGTCTCTCATGGTACTCTCTCACTTACCTGTCTTCAAGATTTATGTATTCGCGGTGAGGCGCCAGCGCCTTGTATGCCGGACGGATAATCTTGTCCACGTTCTTAAGCTCTTCCAGCCTGTGTGCGCTCCAGCCCACAATACGCGCAGCGGCGAAAATCGGAGTATACAGCGATGATGGAAGATCCAGCATACTATAAACAAGGCCACTGTAGAAGTCAACATTCGCATTGACACCTTTGTACATCCTTCGCTTCTCACCGATGATCTCCGGAGCCATATGCTCTACTTTCTCATAAAGTGCATATTCCTTCTCATAACCTTTCGCCTTAGCAAGCTGCTTTACAAAGTGCCTGAATATGTCGGCACGCGGGTCTGATATCGAATAAACCGCATGTCCCATACCGTAAATCAGGCCTTTCTTGTCAAATGCCTTTTTATCCAGCAGTTCCGTCAGGTATGCCCGGATCTGATCGTCATCCGACCAGTCTGTCAGATGTGCCTTCATATCTTCGAACATCTGTGTAACCTTGATATTCGCGCCGCCGTGCTTCGGCCCTTTTAAGGAAGCCATAGCCGCCGCCATTGTAGAATAAGTATCTGTTCCTGACGATGTAACTACGTGGGTTGTAAATGTAGAGTTGTTACCGCCGCCGTGATCCATATGAAGCACAAGGGCCATGTCAAGGATCTTCGCCTCAAGCTTCGTATACTTCCTGTCCTCACGCAGCATCATCAGAATATTTTCCGCCGCGGAGAGTTCTCTCTTCGGAGCGTAAATAAACAGATCTTCGCCTCTTTTATAATTATACGCATGATAACCATAAACCATCAGCATCGGGAACTGCGCGATCAGATTCATACACTGGCGCAGCACATTCGGAATGCTGGTATCGTCCGCCTTTTTATCATATGAATACAACTGCAGGATACTTCTCGTAATACTGTTCATCATATCGCGGCTTGGCGCTTTCATAATAACGTCCCGCACAAAATTAGGAGGAAGCATGCGCCGGTCCGCAAGCATCTCCTGGAAATTCCTAAGCTGTTCCTTATTCGGGAGTTCGCCAAAGAGCAGCAAATACGCCGTCTCCTCAAAGCCCGGATGCTTGGCCGCCAAAAAGCCCTTCACCAGATCCTTAATATTGTATCCTCGATAATAAAGATTTCCTTCACAGGGTACTGTCTCACCGTTGACTACCTTAGACGCGCATACATCAGAAATGTTTGTAAGACCTGCAAGAACGCCTTTACCATTCAGGTCACGCAGCCCTCGTTTCACCTCATACTTTGTGTACAATTCCTTGTCAATCTCATTGTTGCTGTCACACTTGAGGGCCAGTTCTTCAATCTCGGGAGTAATATCGAAAATAATGTTGTCAATATCTTTCACCATGTGACCTTCCTCCTTCTCTCTTCTATTTTCTGTATATTTGTTTATTATACTAAAAATTTGCAAACTATACAATTAACTGGATATTAAATCTTTATGAACAGGCAGAAGTTCTGGCAAAAACATTGGAACGCACGAAAGGCCGGCATAATCTGCCGGCCTTTCTCCACTCGTTCAGGAGCATCCTGCTTCTCCGGGGATATGAGTCAGAGTCCTCCTCACAGCATCTTCAAGCGAAATCTCATAAAGCCCATGTACGCTGGTATGCAGATTCCCATCAAAAGGCGAATACCACTTTGGGTTTATGCTCTGAAATCCATTTGCAAGCCCCATTACCGATCCCACCGTAGCCCCATTACAATCCGTATCAAATCCTGCGAGAACAGCCGCGCTGACCGCAGAGTCAAAGTCACTGTTCCACAGCAGGCACGCACATACCAGCATTGCGTTTGGGATTGTCAGGCACCAGTCAAACATACTATTTTCATCAAACCGGCCGTGCACTTCATCAACAAGCTCTTCAAAGGACTCCCCTGCATCGTATAGTATACATACATCTTCCAGGCTCTTATGGAGCCTGCTGGCAGGCGGAATCTGCTGCATGGCGATTTTGATTCTCTCTTTCATAGTAAGTTCAGGCAGATAGCACAGGCTTAAAAGCGCTGCAATGAACATCTCTCCATAAACTCCGTTTTTAGTGTGTGAAACGCTTCCGTCGGCATAGGCCATACGCGCCGCTTCATGTGGATTTCCCGGATTGATGTATCCAAAGAAATCCCCCCGGATCTGCGCCCCTATCCATTCTCTGTACGGATTGCACACCCATGCTGATTCCGGAGGAAGGATCCCCGTCATAAAGTTCCGCACCGCCGCCCGTTCTGCCGTGCAGGTATGCAGCGGGGGAATTCCCAGCAGCCAGGTCTCGGCAATATCATGAGATGTAAAGTTTCTCCCAAATCGCTCTACTGTTTTCAGGGCCGCCACCGTATAGTTGAGATCGTCGTCATTTGGCAGTTGCCCCTGCAGACAGTTAAACCAGCACACCTTCTGCCGGTCATAAGGGGTTGTGACATCAATTTCAGTAATACCAAACCGGTCACGAATACGTTGATCGTCCGATGAAGTAATATAATTTGCAAGCGGATACTGCCCAGATTCTTTAAGATAGTCTTCAATCTTCCGGCGCTGCCACCCTTCTACCGGTATCCCCAATACACATCCCGCCGTTCTGCCGTACCAGGCTCCTCTTAATTTATCTTCCGCCTGCTTTTTGTCATATGCAAAGGTATCCTCCCGTTTTTCCTGAAGAGAATTGACAATTTTCTCATATTCCACAGGCTCTTTGTAAGGAAATTCATTTCTGACTTTCTCCTGCTCCATTTCAGTGAGCAGTTTCTCAGCGGCCTCTTCCCTCGCTCTCTCACTGCTTATTTTTAATATCATGTCAATTTTTTCAATATAATTTTCTACATCTTTCCCTTCCATTTTGCACTGACGATATTCATCTTTCAGCATATCACTAAAATAAATCCAGCGCATTTTATCTTTCAGCATATTTCGTCTCCTCTATTCTTTGATTCCGGATGAAGTCAGGCCCGCCGCAAAGAATCTCTGCAGCGGCATGATAATGGCAACCGGAAGTAAAAATGCGATAATTGATCCCGCAAATATCTGGTCCCAGTTTTTCGTATACTGCGTACTAAAATTACTCAGAGCAAGCTGAACCGTATAAAGTTCTTTTGACCTTGTCACCAGCACCGGCCATAAGAATGACTCCCATTGATTCACAAACAGCACCAGCCCCGCACTGATACTAATCGCCTTGGAATTCGGCAGTACGATCCTGAAAAAAATTGCGAAATGTCCCATTCCATCGATCCTCGCCGCCTCCAGAAGATAGTCCGGGAAACTGAGATAATACTGGCGGAACAGAAAGATAATCATCCCATTTCCAATACACGGTATGATCAGCGCCTTATATGTGTCCACCCAGTCCAGCTTTATAATCAAATCGTACAGGTTTACTGAAAGCAGTTCAAACGGCACCATATACGAGAGTAAAACCAGAAAAAACAAAATATTTTTCCCTCGGAAATTATACTTGGCAAACACATATCCCGCCATACCATTAAGCAGTATTCCCAGAGCAACTGTAACCCCTGCAATGAATAATGAATTCAGCAGAGCCGTTCCGTATCCCTCCGCGAAAATGCTAACGTAAGCGTCCAGTGTTACTTTTATCGGAATAAATGTCTTCCAGGTAAGAGGACTGACATAACGGTACAGATCTTCCAGGGGTCTGAAGGAAGAGGTAAATGCGAATATGAGCGGAAGAAAAACCACAATAATGAGAATTATATGCAGCGCATATAATACAAGCTTCGATATTGCCCTTTTCCCGGTCACTTTTTTTCGTTCCATTGCATCCGCCTCCATTCCTATTCTTTGTCCCGCAGCAGAAATGCTTCTGCTCCGATAATTATTCCGAGCATAATCAGAAGCACCACAATCATTGCCGACGCCAGATTCATATCCGAATACTGATATGCGGTGCGGTAGATCCGGTACATCAGAAAATCTGTCGCTCCATTCGGTCCTCCTCCTGTAAGAACATACGCAGGAACAAATAAGATAAAGTTTGATATAGTGTCGGAGATAATCACAAACTTAAATGTTCTTTTCATCTGAGGCAGCGTAATCCATCGCAGGCTTTTCCAGTAATTAGCCCCATCCAGAGAAGCCGCTTCATAAAGCTGCTGAGGCACCTCTTCAAGTCCTGTTATAAAAAACAGCGCCCAATATCCCAGCCCCTTCCAGCTTGACAGTACGATTACCCAGGCCAGCGCCTGATCCTTATCATTTAAAAAGCTCTGGTTTGGAATTCCGATTACATTCAGCAGGGAATTCATCAGCCCCTGCTCGGGGCTGAGCAGAACTCCCCACAGCGTACATGCTATTGTAAACGAAACCGCAACCGGAATCATATGGATTGTTCGGAAAAACTTTCTGCCGCGCAGCTTCACCATCAATAAGAGTGCCAGTCCAAAGGACAGGAATATCTGTACCGGATTAACAATAACATTAAATATCAGCGTTACCTTAATAGAATTCAGAACAGTGCTGTCTGTAAATACCGTGATATAGTTCTGAATACCTGCAAAAACAGTATTTTTCCCGACAAAAGAGTAGGTAAAAAAGCTTTCGTATACACCAAGAAAAATAGGATATATTTTAAATATTATGATTAATGCCATTGCGGGTAACAAAAACACTGTAACGACCAGATTTTTTCTTCTCATAAGAGGCTCCTTATTATTTCTGGTATTTTTCAATCAGACTGTCAATCTCTGTAACCGCAGAATCCAGCGCTTCTTTCGGATCTGCACCATTCTTCACGTCACTGTATGTCTTCTGCAGCACGGACTGCCACTCCTCATACCCCACCATTCCGGGACGCGCCATTGCCGTGTTCATAGCCTCGTATACATTTAGCGCGGCAGGCGTTCCCTCGTTTTCCGGATCTGCCTCAATCGCATCCAGCACACTGATATTGCAGGGAAGATTCTGCATAATGTCATAAGTTTTCTGGCATGTTTCATCATCCGTCGTCAGCCACTCAACAAAGCCGGCCGCTGCCTCCGCATTTTTCGAATACGCAGATACGCCCATGTACCAGCTTCCTGTCGGAGTAACTGCGTCTCCGCCTTCAAAGTACGGGTGCGGTGCCACGCCCCAGTTAACGCCCGCTTCGTCAAATGATGAAATATTCCATGATCCGCCGACAAACATGGCGATCTGCCCGCTGCAGAAATAGCTTGTAGACTCCGAACCGTCTATTTTAGGGCTTATATTCCATTTATTAAATGTATTTCCATAAAACTCCATCGCTTCCACGACCTCTTCGCTGTTCGTGTAGCCTTCCGTCGTCGTCTGATCGTCACTGATATACTGGACCGCGCCAAGGCTCTGGGAAAGCGGCAGGAGCTGATAAGGCGTATCAATTTGTTCGAACGTCATCCCGTATATCTGATTCCCTTCATCATCGGTATAGGTGAGCTGCTGTGCGGTCTCAACAACCTCTTCCCAGGTCATACGGTTCTCCACATTATAGTCCGGATATTCCACACCGCGCTCATCAAACAACTCCTTGTTATAATATAAATTCACACAAGAGCTGTAGAGCGGAAGCGCCATAACCTGTCCGTCCACAGTCCCTCCTTCGCGCGAAGACTCTGTAATTCTGGCCAGGGAATCCTCCGCAACATAATCATCCAGCGGCGCAAGATAACCTTTGGCAGTATAATTGGTAATCAGCGGCGCATCCGCAACAAGCACATCAATTGTGTCCTCCTCAGTCCCCATCCTTACTTCTATTGTCTCAAATATTTCTGCATATGGAACAGATTCTACATTTACCGTAATTCCATTTTTGTCTCCATACTCTGCAAACACCGGTTCCAGGGGGTCTAGATCCGAAACAATGAGTACATTCAGCTCGTCTCCCGATTCAGAATTGTCCGGATTCTGCGCATCAGACCCGCCGGATGCGCATCCGGCAGTCATAACAACCATACACATCGTCAGCAGCAAAACACTTCTTTTTTTCATTTTTTCCTCCTTTTTTTGTTTGTTTATAAAGTTCTCTCTATGCTCAGTCCGTTATCAGCGGACACACAGCCTATCCAACAGCATATTAATAAACCGCTCACTGTCTACAGTAAGACACACCTTTGTTCGTGGCGGCTCCCGGTCAATCCCCCTTTCCTCCGGAGGAGTCCAGGGCGTATCCGGAAGTGTACAGATTGTACGTCCGCTCGGGTGCCGATGGTCATATTCTACCTGGACATCCATCATCGGGCCGTCGCAGAATTCCGGGTCAAAGGCCATAGCAACACAGAGCGGGTCGTTCATAGCAGTAAAGTCCCTTTTCCAGTATTGAAGCCAAATCCTGATCATCCTTCCCAACGCCTGATTCAACTGGTCATCACTTTCCTCCAGCCTCCGTATATGCGGCTCCCTGATAAGAACCTGGCGCGTCACATCATATCCGCACATTACAATGGGGGCTCCGCTTCGGAAAAGCAGCGCTGCCGATTCAGGATCCCTGCTGATATTATGGTCTGACGGCTCCAGTTCCATAGCGTTCATTCCCAGCCGCGCGCTTCCTCCCATTATGATAATCTGCTTTACCGCTTCCGCTACCTGCGGCTCCCTGGCAAGCGCAATCGCCAGATTCGTAAATGGGCCGATCGCGATCAGAGTGATTTCTCCCGGATTTTTCATTACCGTTTCGATTATAAAGTCAACCGCATGCCTTCTGTCATAAGCAAGATTCTCATCTTCCGGGGTAAGAAAACCTTCTCCTTCATGTCCCAGCCACCAGATTTTGCGGTTACGCAGAAGTACGTCCCGTGTCCCCGCCATCACGGGAATGTCCTCCCTCCCCAGCATCTTCAACACTTTTACCACCATACGGCTTCGCAGGTCAACATCTCCGTAAACCGTCGTAATCCCTTCCACCTTTAGTTCCGGAGAAAGCGCAGCCAATGCCACAGCCATCACGTCGTCAACATCTGTGCCGATATCCGTATCAAGTATAATTCGTTCCATATCCCGCTCCTTTCTATTCGTTTTCATCTGCTTTATATCCTTTCCATAAAGAATTCACTTCTTCTCTTCCCGGGAGTGAGCTCTGCGCCCCTTTACGCTCAACAGCGATAGAAGCCGCGATATTGGCAAATTGAACAGCGTCCTGAATTCCCATGCCTTCCGATAAGCCCGTCACAAAAGCGCCGTTAAAACAATCCCCTGCCGCTGTTGTATCTACCGCCTCCGCCTTTCTCGCCGGATAGAAGACCTTCGCACTTCGGTTAGCCAGGAAAGCGCCTTTCTTTCCCATAGTCACAAGAACATTTTTCACTCCTTTTTCCAAAAGCCGCGCCGCGCCTTTTTGAATCCCCTCGTCAGATATATCATCTATGCCGCTCAGTTTAGCCGTTTCTGTCTCATTCGGCGTCAGATAATCTATCATCCCCCATATGTCTTCCGGAATTTCTTCAGGTTCAGGGGCCGGAGCCGGATTTAGAATTACAGTCTTTCCCATTTCTTTCGCTTTCCTGATTCCATGGAACACGGTTTCAAATGGGATTTCCAGCTGGAATATGATATAGTCTGCCATTCTGAAGAGCTTTTCATTTTCATGAAGGAATTCGATATCACAGGCTGAATTGGCTCCGGGCACTACCACTATACTGTTATCCCCTGTTTCGCTGACATAAATCACCGCCATTCCCGTAGTTTCCTCAGAGATGTATGATACATTGCTTACATCCACACCAATTTCCGAGAGATTTGCGACCAGCGCTTTTCCTATATCATCATTCCCCACACACCCCAGCATCATAACCCTGTTTCCCAGTTTTCCGGCAGCAAACGCCTGATTGCCGCCCTTCCCGCCAGGGATATATGTAATATTCCTCCCCATAACCGACTCTCCGATCCGGGGCATTTTCTTCATTTCTATTACCATGTCCATATTCAGACTTCCCACAACGAGTATCCGGTCTTTCAACTTCCGCCCTCCATTCATCTTTTTATCTAGGAAAATGTTTTCCTAAAATGTTTATCTATAATTTATATATAAACCAAAAGCAAACGATAGTCAAGTATTTTTATTTTTTTGTGAAATTACTATATTTTTATCCATTATCCTTTGTATATATTGCACACTCGCTGTGTCTATATATTGACAATCATCCGAAAACACCGCATAATCAAAAAAAAGAAAAAATGCCGGAAGTATTCAATAGAAAACAGAGAGGTATCTGTATGACAATTAAAGAAATCGCCAAGCTTGCCGGAGTGTCTATCGCCACGGTATCTAAAATTGTGAATGGGAAAGACGATAATATCAATCCCGCGACACGAGATCATGTTTTAAGAATTGTAAAAGAATATAACTATACTCCTTATAGTAAAATTAAAAATATTTCTTCTGCCAAAACATTTCTTCTGGGTGTTTTACTCAAGAACGCTGACGCTTCTTCCGAACTGCTGAATGGAATTATAGAAACGGGACGAGAATACGGCTATGGCGTTGTTTTATTTGACAGCCACAATTTAGAAGAAGAGCTGAAACACATTACAGCTCTTGTCAGGCACAAAATAGACGGCGTCATCTGGGAACCCGTAAACGAGCGGAGTCTGCAGAACGAACGCCTTTTTGCGGAACACGGCATTCCCGTCGTATATACAAACACGCCTGAAATTCCTGGTTCCTGCCATATTGATTATGAACGTATCGGATATCTTCTGGCTCAGAAGCTGACCGAATACCGCCATACGCGAATCGCCTGCGCCGGACATCCCGGCGACAGCATTTTTAATTCCATTACCGGCGGAATCCAGAAGTGCCTGTTTGAAAACCACATTGCCAGCGGTCCGGATATTTTGCCCGAATCCTGGGAATCAGACTGCATATCCCGAATATTTTCGCAAAATATAACCGGAATTATTGTAGCAGATTTTTCTTCAGCGCTCTCACTGGCAGAGCGTCTGAACCGCCTTCGCTGTCACGTTCCCGAAGACTTGTCTGTCGTGTCTGTTAAAAACGGCGGTATCTGCCAAAGTATATCATATCCGCGTATATCCGGTATAGCAGTCCCTCTGCGCGAGCTCGGACGCCTGTCCGGACTGAGAATTATAGAAAAATGCGAAAAGAAAGACGAAAGCACACCAGTTTGTCCGGCGGACTCTTTTTATGTGTTTGACCATGAAGAAAGTGTATCTCTTCCCCCTGCGCTCAGATCAAAAAAAATTGTTGTGATCGGGAGCATACATATTGATACAACCTTTAACGTTGACGCCCTTCCCCGCTCCGGAAAAACTACTCAGATCGCCAGTTCCTCTATAACGTTAGGAGGAAAAGGCGCAAATCAGGCAGTAGGAGCGGCCCGGCTCGGACGCGAAACAGCCCTGATCGGAAAAGTAGGCCGGGACGCTGATTCTTTCCTCATTATCGACACGCTGAAAAATGAGCATGTCTCTACCGCCGGAATATCCCATGACAAAAGCACGCCTACAGGGAAGGCATATATTTATCTGGAAGCCAGTGGCGAAAGCGCAATCACGATCCTGTCCGGAGCCAACGGAAGCCTGAAACAGGAAGATATCCTTGAGCAGGAACACCTGTTTCAAAATGTCAGCTATTGCCTTCTGTCCAGCGAGCTCCCCCTGCCGGTTATTACCCAGGCAGCCGCCGCCGGCAGAAAATACGGATGTAAAAACATATTGAAGCCGGCCGCATTAACTCAGCTTTCCGATGAACTTCTTCAGAAGATCGACATATTAGTCCCGAACAAAAGCGAAGCCGCCTCACTCTGTCCCGGAATTAACAGTATAGAACAGCAGGCTGAATTTTTTTTCAACAGGGGCGCCGAAAATATTATTATTACCCTCGGACATCAGGGCTGCTATTTAAAATCCCCGGAAACAAGCCAGTATTTTCCGGCTGCAGATTTCACCCCGGTAGACACTACCGGCGGAGCAGACGCATTCATAGCCGCTCTCGCTTCTTTTCTGACAGAAGGCTATTCCTTGGAAACGGCAATCCGGATCGCCACTTACGCCGCCGGTTTCTGCATCTCCAGGCAGGGAGTTGTCCCGGCACTTGTCGACAGGTCAACCCTTAAGACACACATCAGAAGATTCGAAAAAGATTTATTATAATGAAATGCATCTTCACTCAGGCCCTCCGGCTCCAGACAAAGCATCAGAAAGCTTAGCAAACTCTTCCAGGGTCAGCGCCTCTCCCCTCACGGAGGGGCCTTTCCCCAATGCGAGTATCGCCTCCTCAATCTCCTCTTTTGTATATTCCAAATCCGGCGAATTCTTAATACCATTCGCCAAGGTCTTTCTTCGCTGATTAAATGAAGCGCGAATCAGGCGGAACATCAGCTTCTCATCCTTCACTTTCACCGGAGGCTCTTCATATCGATCCAGCCGGATCACAGCCGATCCCACCTTTGGACGGGGCATGAAGCAGTTAGGCGGCACATTGGCCACAATATACGGCTTGGCATAATACTGCACCGCAAGGGACAGCGCCCCATAATCCTTAGAACCCGGACCTGTCTGCATCCGGTCAGCTACCTCTTTCTGTACCATAACTGTGATGCTCTTTACAGGGACATGATTCTCAAACAGCCCCATAATAATCGGTGTTGTAATATAGTATGGCAGATTTGCCACTACTTTGATTGGTTTTCCGCCGTTTTCCTCCTCGGCCAGCTTTGTGATATCGACTTTGAGCACATCATCATTTATAATCTTCACGTTCTCATAACCATCCAGCGTATCCTCCAGAATCGGGATCAGCGCCCGATCGATCTCCACAGCCACAACTTTCCGGGCCGCACATGCCAGATACTGAGTCATAGTTCCAATTCCCGGACCAATCTCCAGGACACAATCCTCTGGTCCGATCTGCGCCGCCCGGATAATTTTATCCAGGACATGCGTGTCTATAAGGAAGTTTTGACCAAACTTCTTCTGGAACACAAAATTATATTTTTGCAGCACCGCAATGGTATTCTGCGGATTTCCAAGCGTAGGTTCTCTCATACGTTTCTTTCTCCTCAAATCAATTTATGCGGTACAGCTTCCTTGCATTTTCCTCTGTCTGTCTTATCACCGCTTCACAGGTTATCCCCTTCAAGCGGGCAATCTCTTCCGCCACATAAGGCAGGTACAAGGAGCAGTTCCTCTTTCCCCGGTACGGCACCGGCGCCAGGTACGGGCAGTCTGTTTCCAGTACGATCGCTTCCAGCGGGATTTCTTCCACAACCTGTTTCAGCTTTTTGGCGTTCTTAAATGTTACGACCCCGCCCACGCCAATATAATATCCCATCTTCACATATTCCCGGGCCATTTCTGCTGAATAAGAATAGCAGTGAATCACCGCGTTCATTCCAGCCGCATATGTTTTCATAATTTCCATAGTATCTGCGGCCGCCTCGCGGCTGTGGATCATTACCGGCAGAGCTTTCTCCCGGGCCAGCTCAAGCTGGCGTACAAACCACTTTTTCTGCAGGTCATGGTTCTCCTTATCCCAGTAGTAATCCAGCCCAATCTCACCCACAGCCACGATTTTCTCACGATCCAGCAGCTCTCTCATTCTCTGAAAGCTCTCTTCGTCCAAGCTTCCCACCTCGTCCGGATGAACTCCCACAGATCCATAGATAAAATCATACCGCTCTGTCAGCTTCACGATCTCATCCCACGAGCGGATCGTGGAAGCTGCGTCAACAATCAGCCCCACGCCGCCCGCATTCATGCTTCCAAGAAGTTCCTCCCGGTCCTGGTCAAACTGCTCATCATCATAGTGGGCATGTGTGTCAAATATCATAAAACTGTCGTTTCCTTTCTGTCAAATTTCGCTTTCCGCTGATGATTTCTCTATCAGCTCAGCCCGTGCTCTTTGCTGATGGCTGAACTGATAGGATAAAGTCTTTAAACTCTTTCCGGCTCCAGATTACCGGCACTGGATAGAGGGGATTTCCTTCTTTCTCCGCCCACTCTACGATCTGATCTATGTCTTCTGCACGGATCATATCCGGGTACTCCGGTATGTTCATCTTTTCTTTCATATCCTCTATCCATCGGATAAACGCCTCTGCCTTTACAGAAACCGTCTCGTCCGCATCTGTCAGAGAGCATACATCGCTTAGTTCTGCCAGTTTCTCCTGCGCCGCCTCGCCGAACGCCCGCATCACATGTGGAAGAAGGATGGACATGGCCAGCCCGTGGGGTGTTCCGTAAAGTCCGCCCAATGTATGGCCGATGGCATGCACATATCCCACAGATCCTCTCGTAAATGCCCGGCCGCCGTAAAATGCTGCCTGCTGCATCTTCTGTCTTGCCTCCAGATCATAACCATCCTGGTATACTTTAAGCAGGTTATCATGGATCAATTTCACTGCTTTGCGGCACATATCTTTTTCCAGCCTGCTGTTATACGTGTTGTTCGTGTAAGCCTCCACAGCATGACACAGCGCGTCCATCCCAGTTGTCGCCGTCACTTTTGGAGGAAGCCCCACCGTGAGTTCTGGATCGAGCACCGCGAATTTCGGCATCAGGCACAGATCGTTGATGGACGCTTTATGGTGAGCCGCCTCCTCAGTGATCACAGCCGCGATTGTAGTCTCAGAGCCGGTTCCGGCCGTAGTAGGCACAGCAAAAATAATAGGGATCGGCTTTAAGATCCGGAAAAGTCCCTGCAGTTTTCTCACCGGCTTATTCGGACGGGCGATCCGTCCGCCGACCGCCTTCGCGCAGTCCATGGGAGAGCCTCCGCCAAATGCGATCATACAGTCACAGTGATTCTCCCGGAACATAGATACTCCGGCCTCCACATTTTTATCCGTGGGATTTGGCGCCACACCGTCATAGATTACATAGTCCAGTTCCGCTGCCTTCATAGCCTCCAGCATTCCGTCCAAGAGGTGCAGGTCCATCAATGTATGATCTGTCACGATCAGCACCTTTTTAAATCCTCTGCGCTTCACCGCGGCCGGAAGCTTTTTCACTGCCCCTGCGCCCTGCATGAGCTTCGGCACTCTCCAGGGCAGAACATACATTGCGATCTTCATCACATATTGAAATCCTCTGCATCCCAGTTTCTTTATATTCCAGCTCGTTTTCATCTTATGCACCGCCTTTCCCTCTCTTCTCATCTCAATGGCACGGATGGGACAGACCTTTGCGCATATCCCGCATCCGATACATTTCTTCCAATCCGCCTGTGCAATGGTGCGGATATCACCATGATATTTCGGCGGCTCGATATGGATGCAGTCCATAGGACAGTTTTCTACGCAGACCGAACATCCCGCACAGGTTTCTTTATTGATATATGGTATTTCCTTTACTTTCTTCACGATCAGCCACCTCCCGCCGGGGCCAGAAGCACAGCTTCATCCCCATCTTTAAACCGGTATCTCCTGCTCACAGGATTTCCATTCACAAGCAGCACCAGGTCTTTCGCCTCTTTCTTCGTCATATTCGGAATACTCCCCAGCAGTTCATCCACGGTCTCCACGTCACGTTCAAATGTGCCCGTGCCTGCTTTCAGACGCGCGACCCCGAATATCTTCACACGAACCATACGCTCACCTCCCGCTCTCGGACGCAAAATCGATCTTTAGTTTTTTCAGTGTTCTCTCCGTAGGAAGTCCTCTCTTATCCCAGCCCCGCGCATGATAATAAACTTTTTTCAGCCGTTCCAGAGGCACCTTAGAATTCGGGTCATTCGGATCCTGCAGTGTGTCCGTCAGCCGTTTCGGCAGAGCGTCCTTATTCGCGTTCACGCCGAATCTGCGGTTTATTTCCCTCTCCAGGTTATATCCCCGCTCTCCGCAGCGGATGTAATCCCCGAACTTCATCTTCATTCCTGTCGTATACTCGAATCCCTTTGTGTGGTGGAAAACCGGCAGATGAAGGTGCGCGATTTCCGGATATTTATTAATCAGCCTGACTGCCGGGCCGCAGTACGGCAGAACTTTATTTACCATTTTCGTGTACCATGCATTCGGATGTTTCATCAAAGGCGTGGGGAAGAACGCATAGCTGGTGAACAGACACTGCCCGGCCGCTGAGATCATCTCCATCAGATCCTGAAACAGCATGGTCAGATCCGCCTTTCCCCTCCAGGTCGTCTGGTCAATGGACAGCCCCAGGCCTTCCAGAATCACCAGATATCCGCCATTTAAGTGGCAGCCGCCCCGGTTGCTTGTAGCATAGCCAAGTCCCAGGCCCACGGCTTTCCGCGGCTCATAGGCCGCAAGCTCCATTCCTTTGGCATGAATGGCGAAATCCTTTCCCCCGTATTTTTCAGACAGCCTCTTACTTCCAAGCGCGAGCTCGTCCCCGATCCCGCGGCGGTAGGCAATATCTTCGAAAATCTTCGTCAGTTCTCCCGTATCCGAAAAATGCAGCCCGTTCTTCCACAGTCCTTTTTCATCCGCCTCCATAGCGTAAGAGATTGTATTCGCGCAGGAAATCGTATCCAGTCCCAGCTCATCCAGTTCATAGTTCCACTTCAAAATCGAGGGGAGATCATTGTTCAGAATTCCGCTTCCCAGGAGCACCAGTGTCTCCAGCTCCGGACCTTTCACCTGCTGCCCGTCTACCTCCACGGTGCGGGCACAGCGGATCGGACAGGTCAGGCAGCCTTTGTTTACGATATTGTACTTCTCCGCCAGCTCTTCTCCGCTTACCTTCTCAAACTCATCATACTGGCCCGCGCTGTAATTTTTCGTAGAAAGTATGTGCTTCATCTGCATGGCGCTGACAAGTCCTGCTGTCCCCAGCTTCGGAAGCTGATTTCCAGTCAGCGGATGATTCCGTATATACCGGAACCATTTCTGCGTGTGCTTTACCATTTTCTCTTTATCATAAACCGGGATCTCTTTATTCCCGCTGGCGCAGACTGCCTTAAGGCGCATCCATCCCATAACCGCTCCGGTTCCGCCTCTTCCTGAGACGCGCTCATTTGATACGATGCAGGAATAGAGAACCAGATTTTCTCCGGCGGGCCCGATACAGATCTTCCCGTTTTTACGCACCCTGCCGTTTTTCATACGCAGTTTGTCATCGAGAGCAGACTGAGTCTCTGACGTCTTCATTCCCCAGATATCTTCCGCCTCATGAAAGACGACCTTATCGTTCTGGATCTCAATCCAGGACGGCTTCTCACATCTTCCGGTCAGAATCAAAGCGTCCAGTCCCGCTTTCTTAAGATAATACCCGAAGTTCCCTCCACAGTTGGACGATGTAATATATCCGGTCTGCGGAGACAAGGTAGAGATATTAAACCTGCTGGAGCTGGGCGCCCCGGAGCCGGTCAGAGGCCCTGTAGTCACCACCAGAAGATTCTCCTCAGAGAAAGCTTTCTCCTTCCCTGTCAAATGATCGCCCAGGATCTTAGCCGCCATAATCTTACCTCCGATGAATAATTCTCTCTCTTCATCAGAAAATGGATATTCGGACACTTCCCGGCTGGTCAGATTAATTTTTAAAACCTTTCCCATGTATCCGCCATATTTTGTTGCCAACTCTCTCACCTCATTTCTCTTAGTATGTGCCCGCTGATCCGGCCATTGTTTAAAAAGACCATCTCATCCGCAGTCCTCTCTGCCTGTGCCTGATTATGCGTCACAATTATAATTGTTGTCCTGTCCGTCTCTCTCATTTTTCGCAGCATCCGCTCGATCTCTGCCGTTGTCTTTGAATCGAGATTTGCGCTTGGTTCGTCCAGAAGCAGAAGCCGGGGCCGAAACGACAGCGCACGGGCAAGCGCTGTTTTCTGGCGTTCTCCTGCTGACAGGCGTTCTGCCCTGCGATCCAAAAGCCCGCGCAGGCCCAGATCATCGGCCAGGCCCGCCACCCGTTCTTCTGCTGCCGGGCGTTCTATCTTCCGAATCTTTAAGGGCCAGACAATATTTTTCCTCACTGTCCCGGATATCAGATACGGCTCCTGGAAAACCATGGTCATCTCCCGGAAGGGCGGATCCTCTCTCCCATCGTAGAGAATCCTTCCGCCATCCTTTCCCTCCAGCCCCGCGATCAGATTTAAAAGTGTTGTCTTGCCCGCCCCGTTGGGACCAAGCACTGCTGTGATCTTCCCGGACGGGATTACCAGATCCCGTATCGAAAGAACTTCCCGGGAACCATACATTTTTTTCAGTCCACAGATATTAAGCTCCATGTCAGTCCTCCAGCTTCTCTCTCTGAAAGTGGTAGAGCAGTGTGTTCATGCCGAAGGAAAGAAGCAGCAGAATGATCCCCACTGCCACCGCGCGCTCGAATTCCCCCATCCCCTTGAGCTGGGAAATATAAGTCGTCATCGTCCTGGTCTTTCCTTCTATATTTCCACCTACGATCATAACTGCTCCGACCTCCGAAATTCCTCTGGAAAATCCTGACACAAGGGCAGTCATAATTCCCGGGCGCAGCTCCCACAGAAGAAGCTTCATAGTCTGTATCCTCCCTGCTCCCAGCGTGCGCGCAAGCCTGCGTATCTTCTCCTGGCGCTCCCTGGCCGCGCTGACGGTAAGTCCAATCATAATAGGGAGAATCAGAAGGGTCTGAGCAATGATCATCACCGTCACCGTATAGTTCAGGCGCAGGCTCCCGAAGGGGCCTCTGCGCATGAAGAAAAGATAGACTATCAGTCCACACAGCACCGGCGGCATCCCCATAAGAGTATATACCAGGCGCATCAGCGCGTGGCGCCCTTTAAATCGGTGTCCCGCAATCAGGATTCCTGCCGGGATTCCTATGATCCCCGCAAAAAACAGGGAAACCAGAGAAACCTCCAGCGAGGTAAACACTACCTCAAACACTTCCGTATCCAGTCCGGCAATCAACCGGAAGGCTTCCGCGATTCCGTCGAGTATTACATCCATAATATTATTTTCACAATCCTTTTCCAGGCATCTCTGTTCTATGCCGCATTAGGGGTAAAGAGTGCTTTTCCATACTCCTCCACTCCATACCGTCCGATCAGATCCTGTCCTTCATCTGACACAATCCACTCCTGAAAAGCCTTGGCTCCCTCATGGTTGATCTGATCGTTTTTCTCCGGGTTGACGCAGATGACTCCATACTGATTATAGAGAATCCCGCTCTCATCATTCTCACATACGATCTTCAGATCTTCATCCAAGTCCAGATTCAGCCATGTCGCACGGTCAGATAAGGTATATGCAAGCATCTCATTCGCCATCTCCAGCACAGCTCCCATACCGGCGCCCGCCTCGATATACCAGCCGCCCTCCGGCACAATCCCGCAGGCATCCCAGATCTCCAGTTCCTTCTTGTGTGTGCCCGAGTCATCACTTCGGGATATAAATTCCATCTGAGTCTGGGCAATCTTCGAAAATGCCGCCACCGCGTCAGCAGGCGCCTCTGTACTAATTTCCGCCGGATCATCCGCCGGACCGATAAGAACGAAATCATTATACATTACATCCAGCCTTCCGTCCTCATCCGCATGTCCTCCTGCCACAAACTCTTCCTCCGCAGCCGGTGAGTGGACAAGAAGGACATCTGCCTCCCCGTTTTCGCCCATTTCCATGGCTTCTCCTGATCCGACCGAGACAACGCTTACCGTATATCCCGTCTCCTCTTCAAAGACCGGAAGAATCTCCTCCAAAAGCCCGCTGTCCTGAGTACTTGTCGTTGTAGCCAGAATGATCTCCGCATTCTCAGGCGCCGTGCTGTTTTCCGCCTCTGCTGCCGCACCCTTTCCTTCCGCAGTGTCTTTCTCTGTGTCCTGAGCTGTCTGTGCCGAGCATCCGGCAAGCAGTGCCGCGGTCAGACACAGACTCAGCATCCTCCATCTTTTCATTGCTTTTTCCTCCTTTTCCACTCTGCTGCAGCTAAAGATCTCTGTGCTGTTTTCTTATAGTGACGAAGTCGAATTCTCCGCTTTTCAAATCCGCGCAGAACAGGCGTCCCCGAAACGATGGTTCCTCTCCCATCGCCAGCTTAAGTGCTTCACCTGCCTGCAGTGAGGCCGCCAATGCTGCCGCCGGCATCAGAGCAGTAATCTTCTGCTCCCTCCTTTTTTCGTAAACCACGGACAAGGTGCCGTCCCCTGGAAACACTGTGCTCACCTGGGCGAACCACCCTTCTACAGCGCCGTGTATAAGCGGTATTTTAATCTCCTCCGCCTTCTCTTCCAGATACAGCTTTACCGGGATACTGTCTACGCAGTCCAGAATCAAATCTGTCCCTTTCAGAATCGCTTCTGCATTCTCTCTGTTCAGAAAGCAGTCGCAGACATTCAGCTTCATCCTCGGACTGATGTCACTCAGCCGAGCGCAGACCACCTCTGCCTTTGACATTCCTATTGTCATAATATCCCCATAGAGCTGCCGGTTCAGATTGCTCTGCTCTACCCGGTCGCCATCACACAGCACCAGATATTCAAATCCGCTTCGCGCCAGCATCTCCGCGGCCAGCTGTCCCAGGGCCCCGAGTCCTATGACAGCAGCCTTTGTCCCGCGGATCTTTTCCGCCTCCCCCCGCGAGAGAATCTCCAGGTTCTTTTCAAACATACCGTATCTCCCCCGTCTCCTCGCAGGAGTAGCCGCCAAGTTCCATGATCCGCTCCCGAAAGGCCTCGCTTCTGAGTACCCTCAGAAACTCCTGTACATATGGCAGTTCCAGATATGATGGCCTTGTCACAAAGTCATACTCTTCATACGCCGCATCTACGAAATCCAGGCCCAGCGCTTTCGCGCAGGAGTATATCCCCATTCCCGTATCCGCATTATCCTTCTGCACTGCCACCGCCACGCTCATATGCGTCGCCGCTTCATTCTCATATCCTGTAACGTCCTCAGGGCTCATCCCCGCTTGTTTCAACAGATAATCAAAAAGTACTCTTGTCCCGGCGCCTCTCTGGCGGTTTATATACCGGATCTGGGGCGTAATATCCGCCGCGGTATGGATTCCTCTGGGATTTCCTTTCTTCACGATAAATCCCTGCCTGCGCCGCACGCCTTTTATTATCGCCATCTTCTCATCCGGGAACACTTCCCGGACAGCGGCCACATTGTAAGTCCCGTCCTCCTCACAGAGCAGATGTGAGGGAGCGAGATGGGTTTCCCTTTTCTTCAGCGCGATCAGTCCGGCCAGAGACCCAACATGTGTGGAAGACAGATTCATTCCTGTATTCTGCTCCAGCATCAGGTCATTGATCACATCCAGAATAATATCATGGCTTCCGATCACAACCAGCGTCTTTTCAATCTCCTCCATGGATTTTAAAAGTTTCACCCTGACTTCCTCATGCCCCAAGATTCCCTCGCTGTTTCTCGGAATCACACAGAAGCCGTCCGAACGCACAAGCGACATGGACGCGCCCGCTCCTCTTGCCAGCGGGGATGCAATGAGCTGTCTTTCCACAATCCCAAGCTTTACACGAACATATTCCTCGTATTTCAGGCCGGACATAATCGTCTTTGATATTTTTGCAGTCACTTCCTGCACCGGGCGCTCCTTTTTCTTCAGGAAACGATTCATAACAGGGATGACAAACTCAGTAAATGTAAGGTACGCTGACACCGGATATCCGGGCAGGCCGATCACCGGTTTCTCTTCTATCTTCCCCAGAATCACCGGCTTCCCCGGCTTAATGGACACCCCGTGAGTCAGAACCTCTCCCAGCCTGCGGATCACATGCACTGTGTAATCATCTCTGCCCGCGCTGGATCCGGCGTTTATAATCACAACATCACACTGCCGCACTGCCTCTGACACTGTCTTAGCCAGAAGTTCCGGCTCATCCGGAATCACCGGCCACCGCTTTCCAATCCCTCCGTGTTCTTCTACGAGATTTAAAAACATCCAGGAATTGGTTTCCATTATCATACCGTCCGGCAGACTAGCCAGCTCAAAGTTCTCCCCTTGGGCCGATTCTCCGGGTGATATCCCTGCCAATCCCCCGGCCCATTCTCCGGCCGATCTCTTAGCCGCATCTGCTGCTCCTCTTCCAGGAAGATCGGACAGACCGGCCATCTCATCTCCTGTGGGAATAATCCCGACTACAGGCTTTCTCACCACAGAGATCTGCGTCAGACCTGCCGCCAGAAGCACAGGAATATCTACCGCACGTATCACGTGGTTGGACGGGAGCACCATCTCCCCTGCTACAATATCTTCCCCCGCCGGGCGCACATTGGCAAGTGGATGTGCAGGCGATACAATCTTCACTCCCCGGTCGTTTTCATCGCCCTCAATCAGTTCTTCCGCCATAATTACTGCATCGTATGGCGGCAGGAGCATATCTCCGGTATCGGCCTCCACATAATCCCGCTCCGGATAGAGTATAACCGGATGCTCCTCTGAGGCCCCTTTTGTATGAGAACTAATCACCGCAATTCCGTCCATAGCGCAGGAATTGTAAGACGGACTGGACCAGCGGGCATACACAGCTTCTGCCGTCATCCGGCCCCTGCTCTCCGTCACCGAAACCATCTCCCTCCCGGGCACAGCCGACGGAATCGAATCAAGAAAATGCTCAAGAGCGCTCTCTTTCTCCTGTATATGCAGATACAAATTCCGATCCATCACAGCACCTCCACCCAGACTTTTTCTCCTTTTCTCATTCCCTCTCTGTCCCTTGGGATCATGACATAACCAAACGCCCTGGACAATGCGGAAATACTTCCTGATTTCGCGCGTACCGGCCATGCCTCGTATCCGGCTTCCCCTTCAACTTTCCAATCACTTTCCGCGCGTCCCCTGCGGAGCGTAAGTTCCACCAGAAGACAGGTTGCCCTTCCCTGGCCGCTGGAAACATTTTCCGCGAGCACAGCCGGATAGGGAGGCTTCTTCGTCATGCCTGTCTTCTCCATGTACCACTCACCGATCAGCAGACGGAACATAAGCGCCGCTGCCATAGGGTGTCCCGGGAGCCCTGCCAGGATCGTCCGGCTCTCCTTGTCATATCCGACTATCGTCGGCTTTCCGGGCTTTACTGCGATCCCATGGGTAAACACATTGTGCGAGATCTCCTCAAATACCTGCTTTGTATAGTCCTTTTTCCCTTTGGAACTTCCTCCTGACAGCAGAATCAGGCCGCTGTCTGAGAGTGAATCTTTCACCGCATGATAAATCTCTGTCTCATCGTCCCCGCACCTTAAGATCCTGACAGCCGCCATTCCCATCCGGCTTGCTTCCGCTGCCAGCACATAAGAATTAATATCCCGGATCTTCCCTGCCGTCAGCGGTTCCTCAATTCCGGCCAGCTCGTCACCTGTAGATATCACCGTTACAGCCAGAGGCTTCCACACCTCTATTTCACGAATTCCCAGGGCCGCAAGGATACCTGCATCTGACGAGGTGATCTCCCGGCCTCTCTTAAGTACACAGGAACCTTTCCTGATATCCTCCCCTTCGCAGATAATATTTTCCCCTTCGCCAAGCGCCCGGTATCCTGCCATCTTTCCCGGCGCATACTCCTGGGCATACTCTCTCATCAGCACAGCCGTTGTACCATCGGGAATCATTGAACCAGTCTGCACCTGCACCGCCTCTCCCAAATGGACAGACATCCGGGCCTCCTCCTCAATTCCAACATTTCCCACAACATTGAAAAAAGACGGGCCTGACTCACCCGCTCCATATGTATCCTTCGCCCGCACCGCGTAGCCGTCCACTACAGAGCGGGAAAAGGGCGGGATATTCTCTCCCGCCGCAATATCCCGCGCACAGATCCGTCCCAGTGCGGACGTCAGATCAACATATTCCGTTTCCAGAGAGAGCCCGCTGCTCTCCTGCCTTAACTTTCTTCCTGCTTCCTCGAGGCTGTCCGCATTCAGCAGTTCCATGCACTTCCCCCTCTTCCGGTCAGATTATCTTCTGTTACTATTCACAGCCACTCTGCCCACATGCAAGCATGAGGCAGTTCAAAGTATGGTACCTGCCGGCTGTGAATAGTAACTACCTTTTTACAAAATATTCCTCATACCACACAAGGAATGTATAGATTGTCCATACTTTTCTCCAGTTGTCCGAATTGCCTCCCACGTAATCATCAAAGATCGCCTGGATCTCGTCAACATGGAAGAACTTCTCCGCAATCTCACTTGCGAAGAGCCTGCGCACATCTCCGTTGTAGCGCTCGTCCGCCATCCAGATTCGAATCGGCACGATAAAGCCCAGTTTCTTCCGGAACGCAATTTCATCCGGCAGTACTTTGGCCGCGGCCGTCCGGAACGCGACTTTGTTCTGTTCCTCATTCACTTTAAAGCGGGAAGGCATCCTGGACGCAATGCTAAAAATCCTGCGGTCCGTAAGAGGCATCCTGATCTCCAGCCCGGCTGCTGTGCTCATCTTGTCCACATTCAGATAAATATCCCCCTCCAGCCAGATCTGAATGTCCACGTTAGACATCTTTGCCAGCGGGTCATCTCCTTCTGTTTCCTCATAAATGCTTCTTACAAGCTCAATAGGAAGGACGTCCGGATCATATTTTTTCAGGATGCGCTTCTTCTCATCTTCTTTCATTATATTCGTATTTCCAACGTAGAACGTCTTCAGGTTTTCTCCGTAGCGCTCTGCATTGCGGTACATGTTATAGCCGCCAAAGAACTCATCCGCGCCCTCGCCGGAGTAGCACAGCTTCGTGTGCTTCGCCGTCTCCCGGCATGCGATGGCGAACGCAATCGCGGAAGCGTCGCCCAGCGGCTGCTCCATGTTGTACATTACATACGGTACAACCTCAAAGTATTCCTCCGGGATAATCAGGCATCTGGAGTTCTTCCTTCCCAGGATCTCCGCTGTCTGCTTTGCCAGCGGAGACTCATCAAATCTTGGCTCTTCATAGCCGCAGGAATCTGTCATCTCCGCATCTGACATCGCCAGCACATAGGAAGAGTCCACGCCTCCGGACAGAAAAGATTCTGCTGTCTCATTCTTATCCTTCACTTCAGGCATGATCTCCTGAATCGTAGAGTGTATCTCGTCTGCCCAGTCCTCTAAAGTGCGGCTCTCATCCGGATGGAACTCAGGCTTCCAATAACGGGTAATCTTAAGTCTCCCGTCCTTCCACACAAGATAGCGGCCCGGCATCAATTTCTTAAGACCTTTAAAGAATGTATTCTCTCCGGCCACATATGTGAGCGTCAGATACAGCTGCAGCATTTCTTCGTTCAGCTCTTTTACAAATCCAGGCTGCTCCATGATCCCGCGGATCGTCGTACCGTACAGAAGTCTGCCGTCCTCTGTCTCGTAATAGTAGAATGGCTTTGTGCCGAACTGGTCTCTTAAGCAGAACAGCTCCTTCCTGCCGTCATCCCACAGCGCAAACGCAAACATCCCGTGCATGTGATCCGCCATCTCATGTCCCCATGTTTCATACGCGCGGATCAGAATCCTCTCCTCCCGCTCTTCTCTGGTAAGCGTAAGCGGGATCTCCAGCCTCTCGCAGAGTTCTTCCCAGTTTCTAATGTGTCCTCTGTACTCTTTAATTGTTATCATATGTATTCTCTCCGTTCTTCTCGTGCAACAGTTCAGCCATCAGAAATAAGCGTTTTTACGAATAGCACGGGCCGAGCTGTTATCTTCTGGTTGTGTTGGATATGTTTATTATAATAGATATATTTCGGAATGTATAGTAAAATGACTGGATTCAGCCGGACACCGAAGTCGGGAAACCGGAGATACAGCAGCAAAGGGCGCCGCAATTCATATGAACCGCGGCGCCCTTTGTATAAGCGCAAGTCATTCTGAGACTTTATTTTTTATACAGTTTTCTTCCAGATACGATACCAGCTGCCGCCACTGACAGCGCTGCAAGCATAATCCATACGCTAAATCCGGTTTCATCTCCGGTTTTTACTGCTGTATCCGCTGCTGTATCCGCTGCGTTAACCCTGGAGTTTCCTTCCGGAGGAGTTCCTGTTGATGTCTGTCCTCCGCCATTCCCGGTTCCGCCGGCCGGATTTTCCGAAGTTTTCTCGTTCACCGTAATCACGAATGACGCTGCAAACGATGTCTGATCATTAAGCTGATACATTATGGCAACTTCTTTTTGTCCCGCAGTAGTCAGATCCGGCACAACAATCTGCAGATCTTCAACATTAATCTTCTCTGTCGTATTGTTGTCATAAACCAGGCTGACTTCAAGCCCTGACAGATCCATCTCGTCTCCGACTGTATATACTGTAACCGGAAGCTTATCAATCTGAATGCCGACAGCCTCTTTCGGAATTACCTCAACTTCATACGCCAGAGCCGCCTGCATCTCTTCAGTCAGTGTATATCCTTTCAGTGCGATCGTAACAGTCTGCGTGCCTACCTGATCTGGATTGTAATTCACTACCTCCGCATTCTCTTCTGTCAGCTCAATCTCTTCTGAACGTCCATTATCATATGTCACAAGCATCCTTCCGGACAGTACGAAAGCCATTCCCTCTTTCATCTCCAGTACGGCTGGCTCTTCAATCCACTCAACCGCTGTAACGGATTTCGGATTTACAGTAACTGTGAATGTTGTCGTGAAGCCATTATATGTAACTGTAACAGTCTGCTCTCCCGAAGTTGTCAGATCCACGCTGCACATTGCCGCTGTGAGCGTAACTGCCTCTTTCGTCCCATTGTCATACAGCACATTGATGCTTCCGCCCTCTGCGGAAAATGTCTGATCCACTTTATTCTCGAGGTATTCTTTCTGATCCGGCAGCGTGTTCATCTCGATTCCAACCGCCTGTTTATCGCGCACGGAAATTGTCAGGCTCGTCTCAAAGCCGCCATAAGAAATGACGATCTCTTTACTTCCGGTTGTAGTCATATCCGGAGCAGTAAACATATCTTCCGTTACCGGAACCGCCACTTTCTCGCCGTCATTATATATCAGGTTAATCTGTGCCCCGCTTATATCAAACGTCTGTTCAACGATGTATTCCATCTTTGCCGGATTAGAAGCAATCTCTATTCCCGTCATTACTTTCTCAATCACCGTAACCTGGAAGGTAAGCGTCCTGCCGCCAAAAGTGACCGTAACCGTCTGAGTGCCAACGCTGTCCTTGTTGTAGCCGCTGATCATATCAGACGTCACCGCTCTTCTGGCCGTCGTGCCATTATCGTATGTTACGTTTATGTATGCTCCGGTCAGATCCAGCTCCTGTCCCTCTACATACGTGATCTTATTCGGTTCTGACTCCCATGCAATATCCGTTACCTGGCGCGCTTCCACTGTAATGTCAAATGTTTTCGTAAATCCGCCGTAAGTGACAGTCAGGGTCTGAACTCCGACCTTCAGCGCGTCATAGCCGCTCACCATATCCGCGGTAAGAGCGATCGTCTCCGTTGTGCCATTGTCATAGGTAAGTTTCAGGCTTCCGCCCGTCAGATTCAATGTTTCACCCTCTGCATACACCGTCTGGCCAGGCGCGGTCAGCTCGATTCCCTGAAGCTGTTTTGCCCGGACCTCAATTGTAAATGTTGTGGATTTTCCTCCATAATTCACTGTCACTGTCTGTGAACCAATCTGATTCATATCCGGTGCAGACGCAAGCATATCCTCTTTCAGAGCCGTCTGCTCTGACGTCCCATTGTCGTAATTTATCGTCACAATGCCGCCAGCCAGTGAAAGGCTCTCCCCCTCGATATACTCTGTTTTCGTCAGTCCGCTCACAGAGATGGATGTCACTTCCCTGTTCAGGTTGGCAAGCGTTTCCTCCGCCGAGAAAAGTTCTACTGTGTAATCAAATGACGCGTCCGCTCCGCCTTTGGTAATTCCGTCAATGCTGATCGTCAGGATGTCGTCCTTTTCAAATGTATGTCCGTCCGGCATAAAAATAAGCGTCTGTCCCCGCATTCCATATCCGGAACTGCCTACATAAAGCTGTCCTGCAGAATTGTCCCCCGCGTTCTTTCCGAATACATAATCCTTGTTTTCTTTCTGGCTGTGAATCGTCACAGTGACCGTGTTTTCGCTGACACTGTATGATGAATTCAGGCTTACGCTGAACGCCGGTGTATAACTATATAATTCTGTCGGGGTCACAGCCGCCGGCCAGGCCACATAATCCACATTGTATACTCTCTGCTGATCCATTGAGTACATTGCCGTATATGCTCCATATCTGCTGTTGGGCGCGTCGGCATATCCAAATCCCGTCTCTGTCATCCCCGGGTTCAGCACCCATCGACGATGTCCGACCTGCTGGATATTCCCGGAATCCGAGTCATCCATATACCCTCTTATGACAGAGGCAGCCGGATTTCTATATCCAGCTCCAATATTAGAACGTCTTGCTCCTTCCTGCCCGGCACTGTAAAACTCTGAGTCCATTCCTTCCGGCTGCTCAGGATAATGAGATAGGACATCATTTGCCGCATTTACTACAGAAGCATGCTGTGTCAGAGAGTTATAAGTCTCATTCAGCGTAATATCATCCGGCAGTCCTGCAATATACCTCACCAGATTCACTGCATTCAGCCCCGCCTGCAAATCCTCCTCAGATACCTGGCCCAATGTATACGGCGCTTCCACAGACGGAGTTTCAACGTATGTAACACTTTTATTCAAGTCGGGCATCAGCTCATCATACTTTTTCGCCACTTCCTCTTTCGTCCTTGCTGCCAGGCCGTTGATCGGCTGAGCTTCGGCAGCCTCCGACCGGATTCCCGCCCCAGTCCAGATACCGCCTGTCAGGACGAGAGAAAAAGCAAGCGCAAGCGCTAATTTTCTCATTCCTTTGTTCTCCTTTTCCCCAATTCTAATGAATCAGTCTAATATTATCTTCCAGTCATACTCATCGGGTAAATTATACGGAGTATATTATACCCCCCCCCGAGGTATCTGTCAATTCAAACAATTCCAAATTTTGGGAATCAGGATAACTCATGAGCTTTCCAATCAGTGATTCGAAAAGCATATTTTTTTCAGAAAGAAGCATTTTTACAGCTTCCTCTACTCCATTTTTCCATGCCGAAGCTTTATCTGAAAATCCAGCTGTTCTGCTTGTGTTCCTCATCCACCATAGCCTTTACTTTCTGCAGGCGGCTTGACAAATCAACCATATAATTAACTTCCGGATCACAGTAACCCGTTGTATTAAAAGTTTTCATTTTATTTGTTTCCCATCAGAGAACGCTGTTCCCACTCTTTCTCCCACTCTCAGGTAAGCATGATTTGCCGGATCATACGAAATCGCGTCAAGTTTCGCCGGATCAATTTTCCCTTCTTCATCCAGAATAGCTTCATCCACACTTACATTGACAATCTCCGCCACAATCCTGAGAGTCTTATCATACTGATTGATCTCTTCCACACGACACTCCAGAGAAGCTCCAGTTTTCTCAGGCTTTTGCCTCCTCGCCTTTCTCTCCGTCACAACTCCATTTTACTACTCCATTTCAGAAGCCGCAAGGCAAAAGATGCAGCTATTTATACTCGGCTATTTATACCCCGCCGTGCTAACTTCGATTCCGCGCTCCGCGCTCCATCTCAGTCGCGGGCTGGCGCCCTATGAAAAAAGAGAAGGCGTCACACGAAAAAATGCAAGCACTTTTTCGGTGTGACACCTTCTCTTTTTGTTTATGTGCGATAAAGAAGTAATAGAAGTGTAAAAAATTTTGCCGTTCCTATCCGGCACTTGGCCATTGTGTCGGATAGGTCGGGCGGTTATTCTGGCAAGTCAATCTTGCCGACAAAGCTGTAATAAATCTCAATGTCCTGCCTGCGGGTGCCGTTCTCGTCATAGCTGCACTCATGCACGACGATTTTCTCAATCATTTCCCGCAAGAGGGTGGGGGTCAATTCCTCAAAGGCAAGGTGCTTTCGGACGATATTGATTCCTACATCAAGAATCGTTATGCTCAAACTGGGAGGTGATTTTATGAATATTTCTTCGGTTTACCCCAATTCTCCATCTGGTAATTCAGCGCCACAGCAAGGTGCTGGTGTCGATTCTAAAATCCAGTCCTTGGAGCAGAAACTACAGAAGCTGGAAACTGAAAAACAGAAAGCCGCTCAGCGTAAAGATGAAGAGCAAAAAGAAAAGCTGGAAAAACAAATTAAAGAAATTGAAAAGCAAATTCAGCAGCTCAGAAAACAGGAGAATGAGAAAGCACAAAAAACGGAGTCCAGTGATATACAAAAAGCGCAGGAATCTTCCTCCAAGGCAATAGATGCCGGAAAATACATAGATGTCTATGCATAGAGAGTGCCAGGCTGCCAACGAGACGGTATATAAAAAAACCGTTGGTTCGGTGGCCGAAGTCTGTTGCGCTTTGATCAGATCATTACAAAATGAACGGCGGTTTTGAAAGTACCATTTCAAAGCCGCCGTTTGTTTTGTCTTTCAAGAAGTAATGCTACGATTGGCGGCTCACGGAAGGAGCCGCTATGTGTTTACTTAACAGCCGACAAACGCAGATGTTTGTGTCGTCATCAAAAAAAGCCTGGAAACCGAACGCCCCCCGTCTGACAGTCCGTGCGAAAATTGTCATAATGTAGTTGAATATTGTATTTCTCGCGCCCGAATAGCTTCATGCTGTTCGGGCGTTTTTCTGTGCCAGCCCCGGTGCCGTTCCCCGCCGCTCCGTTCAGATTTTCTCACAAAAATCTGAACGGAGGAAAGGCAGATGGAAGTCACCATCCATTACAACGGACAAGCCATGACCGTGGAGGTCACGCTGGAAGTCTATGAATTTCTTGACCGAGCCGACCACAAAGCCGAGAACTTGTCCCATGAACAGCGGCGGCATTGGGATGGCCGGGAGTTTGACGAATACATAGTTGCCACCGAAGGCGTGGGCATCTACGGCGAAACGCCGGAAGAATATCTTTGCCGTATGGAAACGATGGACGAGCTGCGGGCCGTCCTGGACACCTGTACCGAGGCCCAGCGCCACCGGTTCCTGCTCTATGCACTGGACGGACTGACCCTTGCGGAGATCGGGGCAATGTGTGGTTGCTCCAGAGTATCCGTCTACGAGAGTATTCTCGCGGTTCGGAAAAAGTTCCTGAATTTTTTTGCAAACCACCCTAACGATTGACCCCTTTTCGGGCTACCAAGTGAAAGGGATTATTTCCTTTATCCCAGCGAGAGACGGACAGCGGACAAGCTGCCCGCCTCTCCCATTTTCAGGAGGTAAGCCTATGAAAACAATCAATCTGCGGTGGATTTATCCACACTACCGGCACGACGAGTTCGTAGAGGTCAGCGACGAGGTATGGGAGGCCGTGCGGCAGGCTCAGCGGGAGATGAACAACTACGAGCGCCGGAAAATCAACCACCGCGCCTGGTACTCTCTGGACGCTTATAGCTGGATGGAGAACTATGCGCTGGAACACGCCAGATCACCGGAGGACATTCTGATGGAGCAGGAAGATCACGCTGCCTATCTCCGGCTGTTGGCTGCCTTGCCAAAGGCTCTTTCCCATGCCACCCCGACGCAGGCCCGCCGCGTGTACGCCTACTATATTTCCGGCATCACACAGACCGAGATCTCACGCAGGGAGGGCATACACAGCAGCAAGGTCACGGTTGCTATCCATCGGGGCTTGAACAATATGCGGCGCTACTATGGAACGCTCCCGCAATCCGAGTGAGGGTGCACCTATGCAGACCATCAATCTGAAACAATACTATCCGTTCTGCACAGAGGACATCTTTGTGGAGGTGTCCGATGAGATCGTTGAAACATTCCTGCTGGACAAGCGAGCCGAGGCGACCCGTGAGCGCAAGATGTATCGCTACAAAGCACAGTATTCCCTCGACTGCGATGACGGGATTGAAAAAGCGGCCATCGGCTGGGCGCAGCCCTCGCCGGAAGAACTTCTGATGAAGAAAGAAGCGGAGCAGGAGTATCGACTTACTTTAGCGAGATTGGCGGAGGCAATCAACCATTTGTCGGAGACACAGGCCCGCCGCATTCGTGCAAGGTATTTTCTGGGGATGAAAGTGATTGAGATCGCCGCCATTGAAGGAGTTATTCCCAGCTGTGTTAGCACTTCCATCAGGGCGGGGCTAAAGAACATCCGCAAGTATTTTGAAAAGAAGAAATGGAGGGTGTCCAGAGAATGGGAACAGTGGAACGGCTGAACGCCGAGAAGGAAGAAGTACAAAAAGAACTGCGCCAGTTGGAGAACCGCCAGAAAACCCTGCTGAACAAGCAGCGTGACGCTGAACGCCGGGCCAGAACCCGCCGCCTGATTGAGCGCGGGGCCATTGTGGAGGGCGTGTTTTCACTGGCTCCCGACCTGTCCGGTGAGAAAGTCAAGGCATTCCTTGTCGCTCTTTCCCACCTTCCGGGGGCGGCGGAACTGGCCACAAAACTGCCACAATCCGGGGACGAGCCGTAAGTCCCTTGGTTACAAGGGCGCACTTATACACCGTTGCCGGTGTCGTGCGCCCTGCCGGGGGCTGTTGCGTACTTCGTCCGCGATGGGGAGCTACACTCCCCAAACCCCTTGTGCGCCCCGCGCAGCCAAACACCCGCTTCGCGTCTGTTCGGCTCCACGGAGCCTGAAATATCCCCGCCGAAAGGAGGTGCCACCCATAGATTTTTGCCATATCCCCGTCAGTATCATCAAGCGCAGCGAGGGCCGTTCCGCTGTTGCCGCAGCCGCCTACCGCAGCGGAACCAAGCTGACGAATGAATGGGACGGCCTGACCCATGATTACACCCGGAAAGGCGGCGTTGTCCATGCGGAAATCATGTTGCCCGCCCACGCCCCGCCGGAGTTTGCAGACCGCTCCACCCTCTGGAACAGTGTGGAGCAGATCGAGAAAGCCAGGGACAGCCAGCTTGCCCGTGAGATTGAGGCGGCCCTGCCCCGTGAACTGTCCAGGGAACAGCAGCTTGCCCTTGTCCGGGCCTATGTGAAGGACAACTTTGTGGACAAAGGAATGTGCGCCGACTTCGCCATCCATGACAAGGGAACCGGCAACCCTCATGTCCATATCATGCTGACCGTCCGGCCCTTAAAAGAAAACGGTGCATGGGGCGCGAAGTGTCGCAAGGCATACGACCTGGACGAGAACGGCCAGCGCATCCCAGACGGGAAAGGCGGTTGGAAGAACCACCGGGAGGATACCACCGACTGGAACGACAAAGGGAATGTGGAGATTTGGCGGGCGGCATGGGCGGCCTATACCAACCGGGCATTGGAGGCCGCCGGTCAGCCTGCCCTGGTAGACCACCGCAGCTACAAGCGCCGGGGCATTGATAAAATCCCCTCTGTCCACCTGGGGCCAGCAGCCAGCCAGATGGAGAAGCGCGGCATCCGCACCGACAAGGGAGAAGTCAACCGGCAGATCGCCGCCGACAACAAGCTGCTGAAAGAAATCAAGGCCCGCATTACCCGTCTCTACAACTGGTCGAAGGCCGAGGCGGAGAAGCCGGAGGGCCAGCAGCCCAGCATGATGGACTTGTGGGAGGCCCAGCAGCAGCTCAAGCGGCCTGACACCCGTACCGGAAAAATCCGGGCATTGCAGGAGAGCGCCGCCCTGTTCAGCTTTTTGCAGGCAAACGGCATCCAATCCATGCAGCAGCTCCATGAAAAAATCGCAGATATGAACACCCGCTACTATGACCTGCGGCGAGAGATCGTCAAGGCCGAGCGCCGGATCGCTGTCCTCACCGAGCGCGGGGAGATGTGGGCGCAGTACAACGAGTACAAGGCCATTCATAAACAGCTTGCCAGGATGAAGCCGGAAAAGCGGGAGCTGTTCGAGCAGCGCCACAGCCGGGAGCTGATCCTCTATGACGCGGCAGACCGGTATCTGAAGGAACTGAAAGCCAGCGGAGAGGAACTTTCCCCGAAGGAATGGCGGCGCGAGATCGACCTGCTGACCGCCCAGAAGCAGGTGGACAGCATCGACATGAAGGCCATGCGGGAGGAACTGAAAGCCGTGGAACGGCTCCGCAAGGCCGCCGACCAACTGGCCCGCCAGGAACGGGACAAGCCCCGCGACCGGGGGCCGGAGCGGTAAAGGGTACGGTGTTTTGCCGACCCCTTGCGGTGCGTCGCGTTTCACGACACACCTTTGCACAGAATTGTCAACATTCACTCATGGAAGGAGATTGCCTTATGAAGCAGATTATTTTACCCGTCACTGTCCACCTGAATATCCGCCTGCCCCTTGCCCTCTTGCAGCCGGAACCGGCAGACGCGCCCACCGGCCCGGAGCCGGAGGCCCATGCCTGCCAGGGATGCGGTAACTGCGGCGGGTGCAGGAAGTGCCAGCATGAAGAAAAGCAAGCCTGAACCCATCCCCGTCATGGACTACCGCCAGTACCGCAGAGCGCGGCGGCTGGTACATGAGTGCTGCAACTATGACGGCGGCAACTGTATCGCGCTGGACGATGGGGAGGAATGTGTCTGCGTCCAGTCCATTTCCTACTCCCTGCTGTGCCGGTGGTTCCGGGCGGCAGTGCTGCCGCTGGACAGAGAACTGGAAACGGCCCTGTTCCACCGCCTGGACGCCAAGCGTTGCGCCGTCTGCGGGGCGCTGTTCACCCCCGGCTCCAACCGGGCCAAATACTGCCCGGAATGTGCTGGACGCATGAAGCGTATCAAGGCGGCCCAGCGCAAGCGGAAACAAAGGGCGAAATGTCACGCTTTAGGGGCTGAAAACCCCTTGTAAATCAAGGCTTTTTTCGAGGGTGTCGCTGGGGGCCTGATAGATTTATCCTCTGGCCCTCAAAACGGCCCTCTAAAGGCGTACAGACCCCTGAAACAAACCCCAAGGAGGAAATCCTATGTCAGACAACCGAAAATATTACTACCTGAAACTCAAAGAGAACTATTTTGACGATGACTCCATCGTGCTGCTGGAAAGTATGCAGGACGGTGTGCTGTACTCCAACATCCTGCTCAAGCTGTATCTGAAATCCCTGAAACACGGCGGGCGGCTCCAGCTTGACGAGAATATCCCCTACACGGCGCAGATGATCGCCACCATCACCCGCCAGCAGATCGGCACTGTGGAGAGGGCCTTGCAAATCTTCCTGAAGCTGGGCCTTGTGGAAGTGCTGGACAGCGGCACTTTTTACATGAGCAATATCGAACTGCTGATCGGCCAGTCCTCCACCGAGGCCGAGCGAAAGCGGGCGGCGAGGCTCCAAAACAAGGCTCTTTCCGCGCCCCGGACAAACGGCGGACATTTGTCCGACATTCGTCCACCAGAGATAGAGATAGAGTTAGAGAAAGAGATAGAGATAAAGAGAGAGATAGAGAAGGGACGCCCCGCCCGCGCCTATGGCCGTTACCAGAATGTTTTCCTGACGGACGAGGAACTGGCGGACTTGCAGGCCAGTTTTCCCACCGTATGGGGCCAGTACATCGAAAAGCTGTCCGAGTATATGGCTTCTACCGGCAAGCGGTATCAAAGCCATGCCGCCACCATCCGGCGCTGGGCCGGTGAGGACGCGAAAAAGGCGGCCCCGCCCACCCGCAACCGGGATTACAGCGTAAAGGAGGATGAAACCGTATGATGGAGATTACCGCAGAAATCCGGGCGCTGATCGACAAGGCAGCCGCCGGTGTGGAACTGGCCGGGGACGAGTACATAGA